>CACCQD010000028.1 GCA_902547925.1 uncultured SAR116 cluster alpha proteobacterium
TTCCTCACCATTCAGCGTTTCATACTCCAGCAAGCCCTGCGCCAATCGCTCAAGCTCATTATCATATTTCTTCAGCATTTTAGTAGCGTCTACATAGGCCTCGTCAACTATCCTGCGCGTTTCAGCGTCGATAATGGATGCTGTCGCATCTGACATATTCTTCTGCTGAGATACCGACCGGCCAAGAAAGACCTCCTGTTCGTCGGCGCTGTAAGCAAGGAAGCCGAGTTTATCCGACATGCCCCACTCAGTCACCATCCGCCGTGCCATATCAGTTACCATCCGAATATCAGACGATGCTCCCGTGGTAATCTTGTCCTCACCAAAAATCAGATCCTCGGCAATTCGGCCGCCACAAGCTACACGCAGATCGGCATAGATTTTGTCACGCGCAAGCGAAATGCGATCGCCCTCGGGCAGGCGCATCACCATTCCCAGCGCCCGTCCACGCGGTATGATCGTTGCTTTATGGATCGGATCAGATGCCATGCAATGCAGCGCTACCACAGCATGTCCGGCCTCATGATAGGCTGTGAGACGTTTCTCCTCGTCTGTCATCACCATTGAGCGCCGCTCAGATCCCAGCATAACCTTGTCCTTGGCCTCCTCAAACTCGGCCATGGAAACAGTCCGCCGTCCCTTGCGCGCCGCCAGCAATGCCGCCTCATTGACCAAATTGGCCAGGTCAGCGCCAGAAAATCCGGGCGTGCCTCGGGCAATCACACGTGCGTCAACGCCATCTGCAAGTGGTGTTTTGCGCATGTGCACTTTCAAAATCTTTTCACGGCCCATCACATCGGGGTTCGGAACGACCACCTGACGGTCAAAGCGGCCGGGACGAAGCAACGCCGGGTCAAGGACATCGGGACGGTTGGTTGCGGCAATCAAGATCACCCCTTCATTCGCCTCAAAACCATCCATTTCAACAAGCATCTGGTTGAGCGTCTGCTCACGCTCGTCATTGCCGCCGCCAAGTCCGGCGCCACGGTGCCGACCAACCGCATCAATTTCATCGATGAAAATAATACAGGGAGCATTCTTCTTTCCCTGTTCGAACATGTCACGAACACGGCTCGCACCGACACCAACAAACATCTCGACAAAATCGGAGCCGGAAATGGTGAAGAAAGGAACATTTGCCTCACCAGCGATGGCCTTTGCGAGCAGGGTTTTACCCGTTCCCGGAGGCCCTACAAGCAAAACACCCTTTGGAATTTTCCCGCCAAGTCGCTGAAACTTCCCGGGATCTTTCAGGAATTCGACAACTTCTTCGAGCTCGGCCTTCGCTTCATCGATACCGGCCACATCCTCAAAGGTGACCCTGCCTTGATGTTCTGTCAGCAGTTTCGCCCTTGATTTGCCAAAGCCCATGGCACCGCGCGAGCCACCCTGCATCTGCCGCATGAAAAAGATCCAAATACCGATAAACAGCAACATTGGGAACCATGACAACAAAATCGACAAAAAACCGGGCATGCCGCTTTCCTCGGGGCTGGCAATGATACGCACATCATTGGCATCGAGCACGCCAACAACATCTGTGCCTTCGGGCATCACACTGGTAATGATGCGTCCGTTTTTGGCCTGTCCTTTCAAATTACGGCCATCGATGACCACTTCGACAACCTGCCGACTCTCAACTTCGGCAATGAAATCAGAATAAGCGAGCTGTGTGCCGGACGTGTGCGATGGCGGACTCTGAAACAGGTTAAACAACCCAACAAGGGCCGCACCAAAAATAAGCCAGATGATAATATTTCTTGCCAGATTATTCACGTCAGCTTCCACCCTTCATCGATGTTGTGGGAAGTGCGGCATTCACCGTCACAATCGCCCCATATTAGCGTTTTTCGACAGGAGGCACTTTGCGGTCAAGTGCCAGAAACGTTGCGTTTGCGCCACCTTCGTCGGGGTCTATCCTGCTGTCGATTGTAAGGTGGGGATAGAGCACTCTGCCGTCAAGGGTTTCAATGATTGGAAGAGACTGTCTGACGACATAGGGCAAAACGCTCCACTGCGGCGGTGTTGCTGTATCACCCAGCATTCGGACATGTCCGGCAACTGGCGAGACCAGACGCCACACCCCCGCGAAAATGAGGGGCACGGATTTACTGATCTCAGCCCGAGGTGGAGTCCGGCCAGGCTCATCTGTTATCCAACACAATCTCCCTCCATCTACCAGCGTAAAACGGCAACCACCAAGCGTCGCCTGCGCGCCCTTCTCAAGGCGGGACCGTAGCCGCGAAAACGCAGCCTGTGACGGAAGATAAACACCCCCACCAACAGCCAAAACCACTTCACCAACCACCCTCCGCCATAACACATCTGGCAGACGGCGTAGTGCCGTTGGTGAGATAGTTGCGTAACCCTCGGCAAACAATTTGGGCAATTCGAGTTGATCCCGGAGAGCATCATCCACACCTCGACAGATCAGCCGTGCTGCTCTGGACAGCCGTACCAATCCAGCGGCGAAATCCTGTCCGGTTTCATCAAGTGCCGCTAAAGTCTGGCGCACCTTAACTCGCTCAAATCTGTCGTCATGATTGCTGGGATCGCGCTCAAAGGCACAGTCAAAATCCCGACACACCGCAAGCAGTTCCTGCGGCCCCCATTCCAACAGCGGGCGCAGAACCGGAATATCGGCGAGGTAGCGCGCAACTTGCATACCGCCAAGACCACCTAGGCCGGAGCCTCGGGACAGTCGCATAAAAACAGTCTCCGCCTGATCAGCTTTGTGATGCGCAAGCAAAAGAGCCGCATTTTTTTTTCGTGCAAGCGAGGTCAGAATTGCGTAGCGGTGATCGCGGGCCCAACTCTGAATTCCACCTGTGGGTGGGGTGGCATCAACCCGCCTGATAACAGTATCGATCCCAAAATCCTGCATCCGCTCTGCAACACGGCTGGCCTCAATCGCCGAGTCACGGCGCAAACCATGGTCTACAATGACCGCCTGATGGCCGATATTCCGTTGTCTGGCGTAGTGTTCGGCAAGCAGGGCAAGGGCCATGCTATCTGGTCCACCTGAGAGCGCCGTCAATAAATGGCCGCGCCCATTTGGGCCGCCATCTCGACCAGCAACCTGCGCTTCATCATAAAGATCAAAACACGCAAGACCAGCCTCGAGGGACGCGGTAAAACGTGCTGTCAGTTTACTGTCAGGTTCAGCTGTCACAATTGGAGGCAGCACTCAATTTGGCCAGCCGAGTGGTAAAGCTTTCTGGCGGCGAATCGAGGAGGCTCGGCAGCGAAGCATAGATTGCGCAGGCCTGATCCTGCGGAGCAAAATGCGACACCGACTCCGCAATCCACATGGTTGTATCAACCAGTCGGGCGTCATTTGGATATTCCGAGTTGAACTCAGAAAATGTCATTGCTGCCTTTTCATAGGAGCCCCGCATGAATTGGACACGGCCAAGCCAGAAGGCAGCGTCTGCCTCGCGGCTGTGTCCCTTGTTGAAAAGGCGAAATTCGGCAAAGGCATTTTCGGCAGTCTCCAGATCATTCTGCAGCGCCTTGCCGAGGGCAAAGCGATACTGCTCATCTGGACTTTCGTCAGGCAGGATTTCTGGCTTGGTCGGAAGTGCTGGCGCTTCCTCTGCAGTGCTTGTCTCTACAATGCCTTGTGAGGTCTCCTGCGCAGCACTATTTGCATCAAGCCGCCCGGTAGCATCGATTGCATCTTCAACGCCGGTTTTTGGAGCAGCCGCAATGGTGGTGGCCCCGTTGTCAAGCTGTTGGTTCAGTCTCTTTTCATCAAGGGACCAAGTGGTCGTGCCGTCATCCGCATTGCGCTGCACTGTGATCTGCTCATCTGAGACTCCCGGGAGCGTGTCAGCGGCAACTGCGGCATTGGCCAGATCATTGCCACCAAGGGTCATGAGGGTCTGCATTCTCTTTTCCATGCGCAACAGACGAAATTCAACATCAGCGGTAATTTCAAGCGTACGCTCCATCCGGCGATTTGTCATCGCCAGCGCATCTGTGAGCCGCTCGATGTTGTCCTGCAGGGACCGGATACTGGCGCTGATCTCGCTCTCGTCGGTCGAAGTGCTGTTGGAAAGTTGCTCAAGCTGCATCTGCAAAGTGCGAAAACCCTGTTCAACGCTGCCGCGTAAATCCTTGAGATCTGCATCAAACAGATCCATGCGCTGTTGCTGACGCAAGATCAATTCTTGCTCAACCACGGTGTCATCGGAGGAGAGAATGACTGTGCGTGAACTCTTGCCCGTTGTCGCTTTGTTTGATCCATCAGCATTGTAGCTTTGCGCATTCGCTAGGGAGTCCGCCAGAAGAAGAGGAAGCGACATGACAATAGGTGCGACAAATTTTTTGATCATCGGAACAGCCTTTGCTTTTTTTCGCATCGGGGTTGGATTGCTTGACTCAACAAACCTAGCACTAAATTAAACTGTCATTTTGTCAGAAATTAGGCACAAAAAGAGGAGCCATGAGCCCCTCTTTCCACATCTTTAAAAACCACCGCACATTTTGGCCGTGCTCTGTTTTAGTCGATCATCGTTGCAGACCGGCGATTTTTCGCCCATGCCGCCTCGTTTGATCCTTCAACCACTGGCCGCTCCTTACCGTAAGATACGATACGAACTCGCGCAGCATCAACACCCTGGGCCAGCAGGAAATCACGTGATGCAGAGGCTCGGCGTTCACCAAGTGCGAGGTTGTATTCACGCGTGCCGCGCTCATCACAATGACCCTCGATGGTGATCTTGATTGATGGGTTCACTTTCAAGAATGCGGCCTGGCGTGACAATGTCTGCTGAGCGCGTGCATCAAGCGCCGCGCTGTCAAAAGCGAAATAGACAGTATTGCCAATCGCAGTCAACTTCTCACCTGGAGTACGGGTTGAGGTTGATGAACCCGCACCGGCTGAAGCCGATGAGCTGTCCGACGCAGACGAGCTGGACGAGCTGGACGAGCCGGTGCCAGAGGAGGAAGATGAAGAAGATGAAGCATCCGAAGATGCAGTGGTCGTTGTTGAAGAACTGTCACCAGTACTGTCGCTTGTTGTTTGTGATGCTGTCTCACAAGCCGCGAGGAAGAACGTCACTGCGAATAGTGCAATCAGGCGTTGAAACATTTTATGCCCCCGATATTTAAGTTGTCCGGCGTACCGGTTCGATTATTTTGTTTTGCCCGCCATTTGCAGGTCCATAGTGCCGCCAGAAACCGCTCAAATCCTAATGCGCCGCTCGCGCACCGATTAGAGTGCGTACACGTGCTTCACCCTCACATCCAGCGCCCGGACGACAACACCTATTTGTCTAATAGCGCAAAAACCCAATGAAAGAAACAGAAAAACTTGTCTTTAGGTCACTCCGGCACGCGAAAACTCTGGCCCTTGCGGTTTTGCATACTCATTTTGTGTCGAGACGGCAAAAAATACGGCCACGCCCTAACGCACCGGTGACCATGCCGGATCTGAGGCATCAGAGGGTGTGATCACCCTGCGTTCATTAAAGCCAGTTATATCAACGCGATAAAGAGCTGTTTCGCCACCCGTGCCGTCATTCTCAAACGGTTCTTGCTTGAAATACATCAATACGCGCCCGTTGGGTGCCCAAGTCGGTGCCTCAACCAAAAATCCCTCTGCGAGCAGACGCTCGCCAGACCCGTCGACATTCATCACACCGATATAGAACCTACCACCGGTCATTTTGGTAAAGGCAATGATATCACCGCGTGGCGACCAAACAGGCGTTGCATAACGCCCATCACCGAAGCTTATGCGCTTTACATTGGTGCCGTCGGTGTTCATGACATATAGCTGTTGCCGCCCACCCCTGTCTGAGTTGAAAACGATTTTACGGCCATCCGGTGCGTAGGACGGCGAGGTATCGATGGAGGCTGATTTAGTCAGCTGGTTCATCGCCTGGGTGCTCAAATCCATTTCGTAAATGTCGGTGAGACCATTTTTTGCCCAGCTCATGATTAGCTTGTCACCACGCGGCCCAAAACGGGGCGCAAATGTCATTCCTGGAAAGGAGCCGAGCCGCTCACTCCGCCCTGTCCTGATGTCATGGATGTACACATGGGGTTCATCATTGAAATAATTGAGATAGGCGATTTCATGGGTTTGCGGCGAAAAACGGGGTGTCAGCACAAGGTCAAGGCCGCTGGTCAGATAGCGATGGTTATGTCCGTCCTGATCCATGATGGCCAGCCGTTTGACGCGGCGGGACTGCGTGCCGGATTCTGCTACATAGACAATCTGAGTGTCAAAATAACCTGAATCACCGGTGAATTCCTCATAAACGAAATCGGCAATCTTATGGGCAAGCTGGCGCAGGCCATCGGGGCTGGCATTACCAGAACCTGACGTGATGTTGCGCTGCGTGATCACATCCCACAGGACGAATTCCACCTGTAGGTTGCCGTCAGCATCAATCCCGGCTGAGCCAACGAGCAGCCCCTTTGCGCCAAGCGGTGTCCAATTGGAAAAATCGGGGCGTATGGCGGGTGATTTCGGCGGTGCAATGAATGCAGCGCTATCGATCGGGTCGAACAGCCCCGAGCTCAGCAAATCATTGGAAATGATCTCAGCAATCTGTCGCCCGGAGTCGCTTATCTCACCATCAAGATTGGTAAATTCAGCAATGGCGATTGGCGTCGGTGCAACCTGCCCTTCGGTAATCCTGATACGTTGTTGCGCTGACGCAGGTTCGGCGAAAAAACTGTATGTCACAGCAGCCATCGCCATTAGACAGGACAAAACTGACAGTTTCTCTCTCAACACATTCATAAAGACACCCTTTTAACCGGTCTTTGCTGCAACCGCCTCATCAACGCGACATGAAGGCCGGATCGAACTCAAAAATAAATTCCCGCCGTTGTCCATTTGGATTGTGCGGAATTGGCAATGGCGAACTATCCACCATGGCCCGCTGGGCCGCAAGGGCCGACGCCTTGAAATATTTGTCCAGTGACATTCTGAGCCTGTCCTTAATTTCAGCCTTCAACACATTACTCTCCCCATCTATCACCACAATTATGTCAACAATAAGTGAATCATTGCCGGCAGCACCTGGCGGCGGACTCCAGTAATCCTTGAGGTGCAGCCGCAACCGGTCAATCACATCAACACCGATTTTCATGTTACGCGGTGATTTCGGTGCCCTCTGGGCGTTGCCTGCTGCTGCGCTCAACGTCTTGTTCAGGGTGTCAGAGACCTGTTTTCGTTCCTGTTCCTTGCGCTTTTTCTCAGCCTCCTCTGCCTGACTCTTGACCTTGGCAAGATTTTGGAGAACACCGGTCGCAGTCTGTTTGCGTTTCTGTTCATCCTTGACCAGCTTGTTAACCTGCGCGGCCAGATTGTCCTGCGCTTTTTTGGCAGACGTCGACCTGGTGGTCTGCGATTTTTTAGGCGTTGGCTTTGGCGGTGTTGGTTTTTCCACCGATGCCAAATTCTTCTGGCGTTTAGGTTTCGGCTTCGGCAATGCACGTGGCTTTGCCTTGGGCGCTTGAACTGCTTCCGCTTTGCTCATTTTGGGTTTGAGTATTGGCTTTTCAGGAATCACCTCTGCAACTGGTGAGGGGTTTTTTGGTACCGGAGTTGGGTCCGGAGCGGGTTCAGCTTTTGCCTTTGGTATCGGCTCGGGCGCCGGGGCAGGCTTTGAAGCTGGAGGTTTGGGCGGGGGTGTCGGTTGTTTCTTGCTGATTGTAGGCTCTTTTTCCTCTTTTGCAGTGCTGGGTTTATTGCCCTCGATCAGATTTGTCTCCGGCACAGTCTGCACTATTTCCATCACTATCAACGGCATATCCTCAGGCAGGTCGCGTTTCAGCGATGGCAAACCAATGATTGCCAATACCGCTGCAAGGCAGTGCATCATCACTGAAATGAGTATCGGGCGACCTGTCATGATGTCTCGCTGTTTCCCGTGCGGCCTCGGCGTTGCACCCTCGCCTAGCCCTGTTCCGGAAGGCGTCCGACCAGGGCAACCCTCTCAAAACCAGCGGCCTGAATACGCCCCATTACCCCGAGAACATCGCCATAGGCCACAGCGGCATCTCCGCGCACGAAAATTCGCAAGCCGGGGTTGGCGTTGGAGATGGCCTGAAGGCGGGGGATCAACTGCTCCGGCGGCATTTCCGTCTCCTGTAAATACAGTGTGCCATCATCCTTGATCGATACCACGAGCGGCGCTGCGTCAGCATTGATCTGCCCCGCCTGCGTCTTTGGCAAATCGACCTCGACACCAACAGTCAACAAAGGTGCCGTCACCATGAAAACAATCAGCAGCACGAGCATTACATCGACGAATGGCGTAACATTGATTTCCCCCATCGGCCGATGCCGGCGTCCATTGCCGGAACGTTTCAAAACCGCACCCATCAGCTGCCATCCTCATCCAACTGGCGAGCCAATAGAGTGCTGAACTCCTGCGCAAATGTTTCCAGACGGGCACCCTGCCGCTCCAGGTCACCTGCAAATTTATTATAGGCGACAACAGCGGGAATGGCCGCCGCAAGGCCGAGAGCCGTTGCAAACAACGCCTCGGCAATGCCCGGCGCGACAACCGCGAGGCTGGTGTTTTTGGACTCGGCAATCGACTGAAACGAATTCATGATGCCCCAGACGGTGCCAAGCAAACCGATGAAGGGCGATACCGAGCCAATCGAAGCCAGAAAATTCATTCCGCGCTCAAGCCGCTCCATCTCCCGGGTGATTGTGAAATTCATTGATCTGTCGATACGACTAACCAGCGAGGCGCGCAGATCAGATCGACCCGCATTGGCAAGGCCACGCGACGTTGCCCGCCTCCATTCGCGCATCGCCGCAACAAAAACCCGGCTCATCGCATCCTGAGGATCAGCGCCAGTATCATCATAGAGCTCATCGAGCGAACCGCCGGACCAGAAGGAATCCTCAAACTCGCTCGCCAACCGGCGCTCCCGCCGAATTGACGAAACCTTGTCGACCACAATTGCCCAACAGCAGACCGAAGCCGCCAACAAGACCAGCATGACCAGCTTTACAAGCGGGTCAGCTGCCATGAACAGACCCCAGATGCTCATATCGGCAGCCGAATGCTTTACCACAGTTTCAACAGACTCCATTTATCGTCCCCACTTATCCAATTCAATCTTGTTAACTTTCATCATGGTCCCGCTAGCTGCCGATCAAGCGATCCCTGATCTTATCTGGCATCCGTGCCGGTTTCGCCTCGCCCTTCCCATCGACAGCGACATGAACTAAGTCGACGACAACTCCGGCAAGAATATGGCCAATGCCATGATTTTTGATGGTTTGTTCGAGCTGCAGTCTCAATTTCGAAAATTTGATGATCCTGGTGCAGACGCATAGGACGGCACCCAGCCCGGCTGCCTTTTTGAAATCAATCTCCGCGCGACGGACAACAAAAGCGTGTCCGCCTACCCCGCCAGGCACATTTTCCTCCTGAAAAATCCCAAGACAGCGCAAATAGCTGGAGCGGGCCCGCTCAGCGAACTTCAGATAATTAGCATGATAAATGATACCGCCAAGATCGGTATCCTCATATTGAACACGCAACAGGTAATTGTGCGTACCCCCCTCGATCCAGCCATCAAGCTGCAAGGCACCAGTCTGCGGAATGTGATTAGTCGTCATCGTCATCAACAACCCCGCTAAGCATATCAAGCTGCGGCGCCACAGCTGCCGGCGGGGTAATGCCAAGATAATCCCAACCGCCAGATGACAGACATCGGCCCCGGGGCGTTCGCATCAACAGGCCAGTCTGCATCAAATAGGGTTCAATCACCTCTTCAAGAACGTCACGCTGTTCGGACAACACGGCAGCCAATGTTTCCACACCAACCGGCCCGCCGTTATAATTTTCCGCGAGGCAGCCAAGATAGCGCCTGTCCATAGCGTCAAGACCGTTTTCGTCCACCTCCAACCGCCCGAGCGCCTCATCTGCAACAGCAGCACTAACGGCGGCATGGCCACCTACGCTGGCGATATCGCGGACCCGTCGCAACAGACGACCGGCCACCCGCGGCGTACCCCGTGCCCGGCCGGCAATCTCGGCAGCGCCGTCATCTGCCAGATCAAGCCCAAGTTTGGTCGCCTGTCTGTTCAAGATCAATATCAGTTCATCTCGGTCGTAAAACTGCATCCGCATCTGAATGCCAAACCGGTCGCGCAACGGTGTTGTCAGCAGGCCTGATCGCGTCGTTGCGCCAACGAGGGTGAAGGCTGGCAGGTCAATTCGCACCGATCGTGCCGACGGCCCCTCACCAATAATCAGATCCAACTGGAAATCCTCCATCGCCGGATACAGAACTTCCTCAACAGCTGGCGCGAGACGGTGAATTTCATCGATGAACAGAACATCACGCCGTTGCAAATTTGTTAGCAGCGCCGCCAGATCACCAGCACGGGCAATCACCGGCCCGGACGTGGCCCTGAACCCCACACCAAGCTCAGCAGCTATAATCTGCGCCAATGTTGTTTTACCAAGACCGGGCGGCCCGTGTAGCAGCGTGTGATCCATCGCGTCACCACGGCTGCGCGCTGCGCTTATAAAAGTCTCCAGATTAGCCCGGCCATTGCCCTGCCCAATGAATTCAACAAGCGAGGTCGGTCGCAAAGCACTATCGGCGCGTTCCTGGTTGTCGCCACTAATCAGACGGTCATCTTCACCGGACATCTAGCTTCCCATTTCCTGCAACGCAGCGGCAATCAGAGATGATACATCATCAGCAGCGCCGGACTCCCCCATCCTCTGGCGTGCCCGCAACAGAGCAGCATGTGCTTCTGCCCGGCCATAGCCAAGATTAAGTAAAGCCGACATTGCGTCAGCCACCACCGTGTCATTGCCCTCAGCCAGCCCGGCGTTAAACGCGCCGACCCCACCGATGGCAACGGCGAGCGTCGGTAGCCTGCCAATTTTTTCAGACAATTCATTGACCACCCGTTGGGCCAGCTTTGGCCCAACACCATCTGCCCGCGTGACCATCGCCTTATCACCAGCGATAATGGCGCTCGACAGCTCTGCAGGGCTGAGAACCGATAGAATGGCAACCGCTGCCTTCGCCCCAACGCCCTGAACCGTCGTCAAAAGTCGGAAAGCATCGCGCTCTTCTGGTTCAAGAAACCCAAACAGGGTCATGCTGTCCTCACGAACAATCATCTCCGTCAGCAGCCTGACCGAAGGATCGGCGAGGCCAAGTTGCGCTTGCGTCTTGCCGGAGACAGTCACCGCGTAGCCAACGCCGCCAACATCAAGGATAACGATATTGTCGACATGTTCAACAAGGGTGCCACGCAATTGGGCAATCATCTACCATCCTCTCTCGCATCACGTTCCAACGCTCTTTCGATGGCAGTCGTCAAACCTGACTTTCGACCGGACTCGGCGCCACCAGACGCTCTCGAGCCTAAACCTGACGCCGCTTTTTTTCCAGTTCTGTTTGCCTCTGTCATTTGAAGGCCAAACGGTGCAAAATCATGACTAGCGGCAATCGCGATGGCGAGCGCATCAGCCGCATCAGAATTGGCCGCCCGGACGCCCAGCAACCGTTCGACCATGTCCTGCATCTGTCTCTTGTCAGCAGTGCCGGTGCCGGCGACTGATTTTTTAACCCGCCGTGCTGAAATCTCAACCAGCGGCAACGAAGCCTCGCCACATGGCATCATGGCAACCCCGCGCGCCATTCCCAGCTTCAGCGCCGAGGCAGCCGATTTAGCAACGAAAATCTCCTCGATAGCTGCGACATCAGGGTGATGAGCCGCAATAGATTCAGCCACACCAACAGCGATGCAATGCAATCGCGCGGCATCGGCAAGGTCGGGGTTTGGTTTGATCACCCCACTAGCAATGTGACGCAGCCTGTTGTCAGACTGTTCGATGACACCCCAACCAGTGTTGCGGATCCCGGGATCAATGCCAAGAATACGCATCCGGTGCCGTCTCCTCAGGCCAGCTTGGCCATGATTTCATCAGGGATATCGAAATTCGACGCTATTGACTGCACATCATCATTGTCGTCCAGTACGTCAAGCAATTTGATCAGCGTCGAAGCCTGCGCTTCGTTCACCTCGATGGTGTTTTGCGGCTTCCAGACGAGACTGGCCTCCTCTGGGGCGCCAAATACCGCGAACAATGCCTCGCTGACACTGTTGTAATACTCGGTGGCACAGGTGATCTCATGTCCATTATTGTCCGACTCCACATTGTCAGCACCCGCATCCAGTGCGGCTTCAAACATTGTATCTGCATCTGTTGCGTCTGCGGAATAGATCACCTGCCCAACACGATCAAACATAAAACTGACGGACCCCGTCTCGCCAAGCGAGCCTCCAAATTTGTTGAATGCGGCTCTGACCTCTGATGCTGTGCGGTTGCGGTTGTCAGTCAAACTCTCAACAATCAATGCGGTGCCACCCGGACCGTACCCCTCATAGCGGATTTCATCATAGGCCTCGCCCTCGCCGCCCTCAGCTCGCTTGAGGACACGTTCAATATTGTCCTTCGGCATGTTGGCGGAACGGGCAGCTGCCAAGGCGGTACGCAGACGCGGATTGGAATCGGGGTCGGTGCCGCTGCGCGCAGCAACAGTCAATTCTTTAATCAGGCGGCCAAAAATCTTCGACCGTTTCTTATCCTGAGCACCCTTGCGGTGCTGAATGTTCTTAAATTTACTATGGCCTGCCATCGATCTGTCTTTTTCTAAACTTTCTGTCGTCGGAGCTAGCCGCACTTTAAACTGCGGGACGCAGTTTCGCCTAGTGCAGCCAGCAAAAAGCGGATTACGCTGTGTCCATAGCAGAATTTACCCGCAAGATACAGTCTGGCATGCGCCCTCAGGCGACCAAAAAATCGTCTCAGGCAGCACTCAACTGGCCACCACGACGGATGGGTGTAATGCTTGTGGCCAACCCGTCATCACCTGTTTCAACCAGAACCCCGCACAGTGTCGGCTCACCCATGGCGACTGACAAGCGGCCACTGCCCGTGCCGGTGAATCTGTCGGTCGCTACCTTTTTGTCCATTCCAATGACGCTGTCATAATCACCACACATACCAGCGTCGGTCTGATAGGCCGTACGGCCGGGTAATAGATGATGATCAGCAGTCGGGATATGCGTGTGCGTTCCCACCACGAGCGATGCCCGTCCATCCGCCAAATGACCCAGCGCCATTTTCTCAGATGTTGCCTCGCCATGAACGTCAATCAGAATAAAGTCAGCATCCCGGCCAAGCCGGTTACGGACCAACGCCCCATCAAGTGCAGCAAAAACAGGATCATTAGGGGCCATGAATAAATTCGTCATCACATTGACCACGGCAAGTCGTTGATCAGCCTCATTGGTCACCACCGTCATGCCACTTCCCGGTGAACCCTCTGCCATGTTGAGCGGGCGCAATAACCGTGACTCGCCGGCGATGTAATCGAAGATTTCGCGCTTGTCCCACACATGATTGCCTGTCGTCAGAACATCAGCACCCGCCGCAAACAAATCATCGCAGATCGCCGGAGTGATGCCAAAGCCACCTGCTGCATTCTCACAATTGACGACGGCAAAATCTGCTTCCAATTCCTGTCGTAAACCAGCAAGCTGCGCAATCACAGCATTGCGCGCAGACCGGCCAACAATGTCACCCAAAAACAATACCCGCATCTTCATTCCCAACTCATCATTAACCCATATCTTTTGGGCCCACTTCATTCAGGCGGTGGCATCCCGCCAGACCACGCCGTCTGGTGTCCATACCGCATCAAGCGGCATGTCGTTGGACCCCGTTGGCACCTTGTCCACCTGTTGCCCGCCAAAGGCGATGCCGATAGCCACAACTTCATGTCCCGATACTTGGAGTTCAGCGATGCTACGGTCATAAAAACCTCCGCCATAGCCAAGCCGCCAACAGCCCGCGTCAAAGGCCAGCATGGGCGCAAGAATCACATCTGGTATGACGCGCTCGCTGCCGAGGGTTGGTTGTTTGGTGCCATAAGGGCCGTCATCCAACCTCATTCCGGGTGCCCAGCGATAAAAGGTCAACGGATTGCCAGGTGGTGGCGTTATCGGCATCGCAGTCACAATACCCCGATCCGCCAGCGCGGCAACCAGCGGCAGTGGTGATAATTCTGAGCGGATCGGCAGATAGGCAGCATAAATGCCCCTGCCGCAGCGTTGCAAAACCACATCGAGATGGCTGGTAAGGTCATCTCCCGCAGAGGGATGTTCTGTCATCAATAGAGACCGACTGCGCGCCAACTGTTTGCGCAACGCAGCCTTTTCTAAGGCGGGTTCGGGCTGCTGTGATGCAGGCTCGGATGGCGGCATGAACTAAACCCAGCTACTTGAACAGTGAACTTCATTGGCGGTCGTCATCAACAGACTATGGCCGAACGGCGATGACCAGAACTCCCGTCGGCGGATTCATCCTCTGTGACCTGCTTTGCAGGTGGGCACCGCGAATAATCAGACCACGGCCTGACCAGAGGCAGCTCCCGAGAGAAAATTTATGGCCCCAGGGATCGAAAAACCAGACGCAGAGTCTAGTCACCGCTTGGCTTCAATGTAATGACAAGGATGGTTCGTTGCAAGCTGTCAAGCTATGAAGCGGTTGAATTATCGGTGCTTATACTGGCCGCAAGTTCGGCAATCCTGTCAGCCGCCGCCTCCAATGCGTCAGCTGCCACGATCTCAATCTTGCTCTCATCAGCCTGTCCATTCAAAGCTGCGGTATCAGATGCTTTTTGCGTTGCAGCCTCACTGGCCTTGTCGGCCAGTATCAGAGTTGCCATTGCCAGTAATCGCGCCTCGCCAATCTGACCAACCGCGCCAACAAGGCTTTGTAGAATATCCTCAACCTCTTCGCCAAGGCGCGTCACATGATCTTCCTCACCAGCGCCACACCCGATCCGGTAGGGAGTGCCATTGAGCCGGATCGTCACGACAGACTGACTCATCGCTTGTCTCCATCACTGTTACCCCCGGCCAAAGAGCCGTTTATCATGTCAACTGCCCGGGCAACCTTGGCATCAACAGCCTGCAGATCATCAAGCAGCCGCGCTTTGTCCAATGGCGAGTCGCCCGCTACCCGCCCGTCGGCAGATTTACCAGCTGATGCCAGCGTCGACTCCAGCGCCGATTCCAGCGCGACGAGGGCATCATTCAGCTTTAGCTGGGCTTGGGAAAGGCGCGACATCTTCAATCAAAAATCCACTGGTTTGGGCACGGTTACCAGCTATAGGGGCCAGCAGAATCGTAGGTCTAAAACAACCCTTAGGAAAACAAATATCATTGTTAAGTGAGCGGGTTATAAGCAGAACCTTGCCTCAAATCGTAAATGAAATAAAGCCCCTAAATAAGACTTACCCCTCAGACTGCATAACGCGGCATGTGGGTAACACGGGTTTTCGGTATGAGTTTTCCGCCAAGATAGATTGACGAATGGGCTCAATGCGGGCAGATTGCGCCGGGGTTTTTCGCGCGCCCTCACCCGCCAATCGGGCGGCACCACGCCTTGCAAAATTGGGGAGCCGGACATGGCAAATTCACCAGACAGACAGCAGATGGCAAACGCGATCCGCGCTTTGTCCATGGATGCGGTTGAGGCCGCAAAATCTGGTCATCCAGGGATGCCGATGGGTATGGCAGATGCGGCAACCGCGCTGTTTGCCGATCATCTAAAATTTGATGCCAGCGCGCCAGACTGGCCAGATCGGGATCGCTTCATTCTGTCCGCCGGTCATGGCTCGATGTTGATCTATTCTCTGCTGCACCTAACCGGCTATGCCGATATGACGATCGAAGAGCTGCGTAACTTCCGGCAGTTGGGCGCCAGAACAGCCGGTCATCCAGAAGCCGGTCACGCAGCAGGCATTGAGACAACAACTGGCCCTCTTGGGCAAGGCATTGCAAATGGCGTTGGCTTTGCCATGGCGGAACGTCATCTCGCAGCGCGATTCGGCAACAGCCTTGTTGACCATTTTACCTATGTGATTGCCGGCGACGGCTGCTTGATGGAAGGTGTCAGTCACGAGGCTGCCTCAATGGCAGGCCATTTGGGACTTGGCCGTCTAATCATATTGTTCGATGACAATGGCATTTCGATTGATGGGAGCACTGATCTCGCGGTATCCGATGATACAACTTTACGTTTTGAAGCCTATGGCTGGCAGGTGATCGCTGTCGACGGGCACGATATGGGTGCGGTTTCAGCTGCAATTGCAACAGCCAAGGCAGACGCCGAAAAACCAAGTCTGATCCGCTGCAAAACCGTTATTGGCTTTGGTGCGCCCACCAAGGCTGGCACTTCGGGAGTTCATGGTGCACCGCTCGGTGGTGAGGAAATCAGCGGCACCCGGGCGGCGCTTGACTGGGACTACGCGCCCTTTGAAATCCCTGAAGAGATCATCGCCAATTGGCGTGAAGTGGGCAGCCGTGGGAGTGCGGCGCGGGCGGCATGGCAGGCCCGCCATGACGGCCTAGACACCGTTGATTTTGACAAAACACTGCGCGGTGACTGGGACACCGAAATTGAGGAGGCCGTGCAGCAATGGAAGAAATCCCTCGCAGCGGAGCCACAGAAAATCGCAACACGTGTCGCTAGCCAGAAAGCCATTGAAGCCATCCTGCCGGCATGTCCCACAATGTTTGGCGGCTCTGCCGACCTGACTGGGTCCAACAATACACGTGTTGGTGCGCATGAGATTTTTTCAAAAAACAATTATGCAGGATCTTATATCCACTACGGGGTGCGCGAGCATGGTATGGCGGCAGCGATGAATGGTATTGCGCTGCATGGTGGCACAATCCCTTACGGCGCAACATTCCTCGTCTTCACCGATTACTGCCGGCCCTCAATTCGGCTGTCTGCTTTGATGTGCCAGCGGGTAATCTATGTGATGACACATGACTCGATTGGCCTCGGCGAAGATGGCCCGACGCATCAACCTGTTGAACATCTGGCGGCCTTAAGAGCAATTCCCAACCTGCATGTGTTCCGCCCTGCCGACGCTGTCGAGACCTTAGAGGCGTGGCAATGTGCCCTCGCCAGCAGGAACACACCGTCAGTTCTGGCATTGAGCCGGCAAGGCCTTGCCCAGTTCCGCACCAATCATTTGCAGGACAACGAAACTGCCAAAGGTGCCTATGTCGCCGCTGGCGATCCTGCGACCAGCAAAGTTACGCTGCTGGCCTCCGGCTCGGAGGTTTCAATCGCACTGGTAGCCCGCGATATGCTGGCAGGCAAGAATCTAGCAGCAAGCGTTGTTTCTGTACCCTGTCTGGAGCTTTTCTGGCAGCAGGATTCAGCCTACCGCAAAGCGGTGCTTGGATCCGGCCCGAGGATCGTGATCGAAGCTGCACTGCGTCAACCTTGGGACCGCCTGCTGAATGAGGGAGATGGCTTTGTCGGGATGGATGATTTTGGTGCCTCCGCGCCAATTGCCGATCTATATGAACATTTCAACATCACCAGCGGCGCCGTTGCAAAACTGGCGGTTGATCTGGCAAACTAAGCATAGCATGTCTGGCCACAAGGACAGCAAGACCAGCATTGGAGTAAAGCAATGACATTACGCGTTGCGATCAGTGGATTTGGCAGAATTGGAAGAATGACACTTCGCGCCCATGCTGAATTGCAGCGAGATGACATGGAGATCGTGCTGATCAACAGCCCCGGTGCCATTGACACCTCTGCCCATCTCTATGAGTTCGACTCCGTGCACGGCCGATCACGCGGCACGGTCAGCCATGGCGCTGACTGGATGGATATTGGCCGTGGTAAAATCCATATGAGCCGCGAGCGTAACCCAGTCGACATTCCGCATCGCGACCATGGGATCGACGTCGTGCTGGAATGTTCCGGCAAATTTAATGAACGGGAAAAATGCCTCGCGCATCTGGATGCAGGGGCAAAACGTGTTCTCGTCTCGGCTCCCTGCAAGGACGCGGATACAACAATCGTTTATGGAGTCAACCATCATCAAATCACCCCCGAAATGCGGATCATCTCCAACGCGTCATGTACGACCAATTGTCTGGCGCCTGTTGCCATGGTGATGGCAGAGTCGGTTGGCATTGAGGCTGGCTACATGACAACCATCCATGCCTACACGGGTGACCAACCAACACTTGACTCAAGCCACAAGGATTTGCGCCGCGCCCGCGCGGCAGCAATGTCGATGATCCCTACTTCGACCGGCGCTGCCCGCTCTGTTGGCGATGTTTTGCCAGCTTTGAGGGGCAAGATGAACGGCTCGGCGATCCGCGTGCCGACAGCCAATGTCTCGGTAATCGATTTTGGCTTCACGGCAGAACGTGACATTAGCACTGAGGAGATCAACACGCTTTTAACTGACGCATCAAATGGCGCGCTAAACGGGGTTCTATCCGTGAACACTCTGCCGCTGGTTTCGATTGATTTTAATCACGACCCCCATTCATCGATCGCTGATCTGACGCAGACACATGTAATGAACAAGCGACTTGTGCGGGTGCTTGCCTGGTACGACAATGAGTGGGGTTTTTCCTGCCGCATGCTGGATAACACCGCCGAAATTGGCAAAACTCTCTAAATTTGCAAAGCTCTCTGGCGGCCGCGCTCCACCTAAGACGAATTTATAAGGATAGATAGATGAAACTCAACGGAAACGCCATCAAACTCGGCAATGTGATTGAGCATAATGGCAGGCTGTGGGCCGCAGTCAAAGTCTCGCATGTGAAGCCCGGAAAGGGTGGGGCATTTGCCCAGATCGAGCTGCGTGATATCCGTGATGGCACAAAGCTGAATGAGCGTTTCCGCTCCTCCGAGACTGTTAAACGCGTGATTCTCGATGAATTCGGCTGCACCTTCCTTTATGAGGATGGTGATAACCTGGTGTTTATGCACCCGGAGACGTTTGAACAGATCAGCATACCGGCAGACATGGTAGGTGAACATGCGGCTTTTTTGCAGGATGGCATGACCGTGACCATGTCCAGTCACGAGGGTGAGCCGATTTCAGTTGAGCTGCCAGATACAGTGGTGATGGAGGTGGTTGAGGCAGATGCCGTGGTAAAGGGCCAGACAGCGTCCTCGTCCTTCAAGCCGGCCGTGCTGGAAAATGGTGTCCGAGTGATGGTGCCACCACATATCGAAACTGGCACCCGGATTGTCGTCCGCCCTGAGGACAACAGCTATGTTGAACGGGCGAAAGGCTGACCACTTCCACCCCGCTTGACATCACCACACCAGACCGCGATAACGCGGAGCATGCAGCCGCACCCTTGCCGCGCTCACTTTTCTTGAAGGTTTCCGCACCATGGCCACCCAGTCCGCACTCATCAACGTCATGCAAAAGGCGTCCCTAGCTGCCAGCCTTGGTATGCTCAAGGATTTTGGCGAGGTCGAGAATCTGCAGGTTAGCCGCAAAGGTCCTGCCGACTTTGTCAGCCGCGCCGACACCAATGCCGAGCGCACCATCCGCCGCGAGCTGGAAAAGGCTCGCCCCGGTTGGGGTTTCCTTCTGGAGGAAGGTGGAGTTGTGGACGGCGAAGATCCGAATGCACCTGTCTGGGTTGTTGACCCCTTAGATGGCACGACCAATTTCCTGCATGGCATTCCCCAG
>CACCQD010000029.1 GCA_902547925.1 uncultured SAR116 cluster alpha proteobacterium
TAGGCAGAATGTTTTTGTCGCTACAGCGTGGGTTGTGCCTTTTGGCTTGTTTTGGCCTATTGCTAGCACTGCAGATTTTTTTGGCCAGTGGAATAATATTTTTATTTGGTTTGCTGCTGCTATTTCACTCACAGTCACCAACTGGCAAACCTCGAAATCAAGTTAGATTTTACTGAACAATAATTTTTTGGTTTATTTCGATTTTGTAATCAGGGCATATAACTAGTCGGTTTTAATTTGTTAATCGTCGGTTACTAAAATTCCCTAAAAACGGTTCCCGAAGATGTCTGTGCCTTATTCGTACAAGGTTGCTTCACTCAAGAAAGCGTCTTATTACTGTAACAGCGTTGACCGAAGTCTCGGTTACAAACCTGCACCAACTTTGCCTTTTTATGTCCAGAGGTTAATTAAATGCAAGAAATAGCGGAACAATATTCTAGAAATCTGGTTAAAGGCTTTGAAAGCGAGGCGTTTCTGAAATGTGGCCAGTTAGCGCAGGTGTTGTACACAGCTTGGAGTAAAGGCCGCTCCGTCTATTTGTGTGGAAATGGTGGGAGTGGTGCTAATGCGCAACACCTCGCCAACGACTTTTTGTTTGGTGCTGGCATGTCAAACAATAGGGTGGGTCTGCGTGTATCTGCTCTCACTGGTGATACGGCTATCTTCAGTTGCATCGCAAATGATCTCGGCTATGAACATGTGTTTTCTCATCAATTGCGCGTAAAGGCGCGAAAAGATGATGTTTTGATAGCACTGTCTGGCTCTGGAAACTCACCAAATATCGTTAATGCGTTAAATACTGGCAATGAAATTGAGATGGTGACTTGTTCAATTCTTGGGTTTGATGGGGGAAAGTCAAAGAATATAGCTCAGTTGACATTGCATTTTCCAATACATGACATGCAGGCCTCTGAGGATCTTCAGATGATTGTTGGACATATTTGTATGAAGTGGTTGTCTGAGAAAAAACCATTATCTCATTCTGTGTGATGTAAATACTATTGGGTCAGCAAATCCGATAGTTTTAGCCAAAATTTCTGTGCTATTTTTTAAAAGAACGGGCCGGGGGAAAGCGTGCTAGTCCACTTTATCACACATGTCTGGATGATCCTCTCAAATCAGAAAAAACAAAAACTAACTCTTCTTGTTTTTTTGTCTGGCTTTTCCGCCATGTTTGAGGCGTTAAATATTGGCATGGTTGTGCCTTTCACTGCGATATTGGCAGGGCTATCAAGCGCTTCAAGCGTTTCCTATGCAAATGTTCCTTTTTTTGAAGCTGAAGATTTGCTTCATCATGCTGGGCCTTTAGAGATTACACTGATCTTTTGTTCAGTGACTATATTTTCTGGAGTCCTTAAGTTTGTGTTGGTGCGCCAAACCAATCACACCTGTTTTGAGATAGGTGCAGAAATTGGTTCGACAGTTTTCCAAAACATTATTAAGCAGGATTATGAGTATTTCCTGCAAAAAAACAGTAGTGAGGTCATTTCCTCGCTGGTCTCGAGAGTAAACTTAGTGGCGTATAATGTCATATTACCGTTGGTCACGGTAATTGCTTCGGTCGTCAGTATCATTCTCATTTTAAGCGTTTTATTCTTTATAAATGCCTGGCTTGCTTTGGTGTTGCCATTGATCTTTGCTGGCTTGTATTTCGGGACGATTTACTCTTTTCGTTCTAAAATTGCTAACGCAAGCAGAAGATTAAGTGTTCAATCAGAGAAGACCGTGAATTTAGCACAGGAGTCTTTTTTTGGTATCAGAGACGTGATTTTAACTGACGCTGCAAATTATCTGGCGCTTGAATTTAAGAAAACCTTTTTTGATCTTCATAAGACAAACGGTGCAGTACAATCCATGAGCTTGTCCCCAAGACCAATAATTGAAACTCTGGTTATTATTATTCTTGCCCTTTCATCATACATCCTCCTATTCGATGAGGACTGGTCTTCGAGTTTGGTGTTGCCAACGCTAGCTGCTTTTGCATTTGCGGGGCAACGGCTTTTGCCTATGGTCCAGCAAATTTATTCCGCTTTCACCACCGTACAGTCTCAAAAACACAATATGGAAATTTTGCTGAGTCAACTCCAAACGGCTCCAGAAACACAGAGTGATCTTCATGGTCTCAAGCAAACAAAACTTGTTGGGCATATTGAGTTAAATGACTTGAGTTATTCTTATCCAAACTCTTCAAAAATGGTTCTTAAAAACATCAATTTGAAAATTAATAAGGGAGATTTTGTTGGCGTTTCCGGAGCCTCTGGATCTGGCAAGAGTACGCTTCTTGATCTGACTATGGGGTTGTTGCACCCGACTAAGGGGAGTATCTCAATTGGTGGTCAAGTTTTAAACCGTGCTGATTTAGAACTGTGGCGGGCTGGGATTGGTCACCTTTCGCAACATGTACACATGATAGATAGTTCCCTGATTCATAATATTGGCTATAGCATGCCGATTGATGAAGTAGACGCTGCACGGGCAATTAAAAGTGCTGAGATAGCACAATTAGACCGTTTGTTTCCAAACGACGCTGATCTCTGGTCTTTTAGCGCAGGTGAAAATGGACAAAATTTGTCCGGTGGGCAAAGACAGCGTGTGGGTCTAGCCCGAGCATTGTACCATGCTAAAAATCTATTAGTTTTAGACGAGGTAACAAGCGCCGTAGATGGAGTTGTTGAGGAGCGAATAATGGACGCTCTTAAAAATTTTAGAGAAGATAAAACGGTTATAATCGCGTCCCATAGCGTTGAAGTTTTAAAGCGTTGCGACTACGTCATTGCAGTTGAGGACGGCGAAATTAATGTTGAATGATTTTGCTTCAAAAAGCCGCTATTCTTCTAAAAAAAGAGCTTTGATTTTAGCAGCAGGACTTGGAAGCCGTCTCAGGCCAATCACGGAGAGTATTCCTAAACCATTAATGCCAATTTTTGGTCGGCCTTTGTTGGAGTACTGGCTTGAAATTCTGTGGAAGAATGAGGTACGGGATGTCGTGGTAAATTATCATTATATGCCAGATTTAATGAGATCCTTTTTGTCCAGAGAAAGGTTTGAAGGATGGGTAACAGGCTTCTATGAACCAGATTTACTTGGTACGGCTGGAACGGTAAGAGAGGTTCTAAGGCGATCAAGTGATAGACCGCTTTTGCTTTTGCATGGGGATAATTTATGTTCATGCGATTTTAATGATTTTCTTACTTTCCATGACCAAAGGAGACCCAAACTCGCCTCGATGTCAATGATGACTTTCAGGACGGAATCTCCTAAGGAATGTGGGATAGTTGAGCTAGACGACGATGGACTGGTAATTGCGTTTCACGAGAAGGTGGCACATCCTCCATCAAGTCTCGCTAATGCGGCGATTTACGTAATCGATCGACCAGTGCAAGATTGGATTTTAAATAATTGCAAGGGAACAGATTTCAGTGCCGATGTTGTGCCTAATTTTCTCGGTCACATAGCGACTTGGGAAAATAGGGGGACGTTAATAGACATTGGAACGATTAAAAATTTAAAAAAAGCCCTTGCTCATAAGATAGATGAACAGCTCTGGACTGATGTAGACACTTGGAGTGAATCATTTGCTAAACACCCTGTGCACAAACAAATTTCTGAGTTGCTAAGCCTATGAAACAAAAAATCTTGTCCTCAGGTGAGCATCCCCGTTTGTCGGATTTGATTTGCGGTGATGATTTCGTTTTGTGCTTTGGACATTTCGATTCCATTCATCCAGGACATTTAAGCTATCTAGAGTACGCCAGAACATTTTCTCAACGCTTGGTGGTTGCAGTTGAGTCTGAACAACAACTTGATTTGAGGGGAAAAAAACTGAATTTTACGAGCCAAGAGCGTGCAGCTGGATTGGCAGCTCTCACGATTGTGGACTTTGTTATCACACTTGATGACTGTGATTTGGAGTCTTTTGTGAAAACTTTGACGCCGAAGTGGCTGGTGTTAGGTGCAGAATTTAAAAATGAAAGAAGAAATGAACTCGGTATTGTCGAGGAAATAATTAAAAA
This sequence comes from uncultured SAR116 cluster alpha proteobacterium, assembly GCA_902547925.1. Lineage (GTDB taxonomy): Bacteria > Pseudomonadota > Alphaproteobacteria > Puniceispirillales > Puniceispirillaceae > MED-G116. The sequence goes on from CACCQD010000029.1 coordinate 4,014, forward strand.
AAATAATGGCTCCATCGTCTACCACACAGTGGAAGTATCGTACGCTACTGACCTTCTGCCGTTGGGATCAGAGTTAAAAATATTCGACGGGAGGTATCAGGATTTAAAAAATATTTGCCAAAGACACGGTATGTCCTCGAAATATCTTATTGATTGTTTAAATAAATTCAGAAATGCGAGATTGCTAATCGTTGGTGACACGATCGTCGATCGTTTTGTCACATGTGATGCCCTTGGGATAAGCAGTGAGGCGCCAGTGATGGTTCTTCGTGAAATTGGGCAGAAAGATTTTTTGGGTGGTGCCGCGATTGTTGCAGCTCACGTAGCCGCGCTGGGGTCTGCAAGTCAATATATTTCCGTCGTTGGAGACGATCACAATGCAAGCTTGGTAGAAGAGTTTTTATTGGATTACGGAGTAAAAGCGGATCTGGTTGTTGATAAAAGCCGGGATACCACCTTCAAAGTCCGTTACATGGTTGAGGACCAGAAGATTTTACGCGTGAGCCGCTTAAATGAACATCATTTGAGCGATGACATAGAGAAGAAGGTAATTGATAAAATTTGGGCCGCTGCTGGCTCTGTCGATGCCATTATAGTCAGCGATTTTGTTTATGGATTAGTCACTGAAAATGTGGTTGCTGAACTTCAGCAGATAAAAAAGAGGTTTGGACTGCGATTGATTGGTGACCTTCAATGTAGCAGCCAAGTTGGAGATGTTTCGAAGTTTAGTAATTTTGACCTCATAACTCCCACAGAAAAGGAAGCGCGTCTTGCCCTAAAAGACAGACAGTCTAGTGTTGAGCGGATTGCTGTTTCGTTGCTTCAAAAAACAAAAACAAAAAATCTCATGTTCAAATTGGGCTCTAACGGATTTATTTCCTATATTAACGCGTCATCCGATGAAACGCGTCGTGAATATTTTCCAGCATTAAATTACAAAGCCATAGATGCCGCCGGTGCGGGTGATGCATTGCTGGCTATAGCGTCGGCGGGTTTAGCTTGTGGAACAGATCTGTTTGCCAGCTCGGTATTAGGAGCTCTTGGCTGTGATATATCAGTTTCGCGGGTTGGTAATGCCCCAATTTCCATTGATTTATTAAGTTCAAAGTTAAGACAATTGAGGATATGATACAGATATCTTTTTGCATCGCTGTTCAAACACATAAAAATTCCGATAAATAAAGGCTCTAGCATGAAAATTCTATTAACGGGTGGATGTGGCTACAAAGGTAATGTTTTGACGCCAAAACTTCTCAAGGCAGGTCACCAGGTAAGAGTTTTAGATACAATGTGGTTTGGCAATGATCTCCATAACCATCCCCAACTCGAAGTAATTCAACAAGATGTAAGGATGTTGAATGACGATTTGTTTGACTCCGTGGACACAATAATCCATTTGGCATCTGTTGCAAATGATCCAGCCGGAGATTTGGACCCTACATTGACGTGGGAAATTGGTGCTCTTGCTACGATGCAACTGGCTGACAAAGCAGTTCGACATGGCGTAACACAATTTATTTATTCTTCCTCCGGCAGTGTATACGGACTCAAGGACGAAAAAGACGTTGTTGAGACGCTACCTCTCGTACCACTCTCTGAGTATAATAAAACTAAAATGGTGGCCGAAAGAGCTTTGTTGAGTTACGCCGACGAAATGTCTGTACAAATTGTTAGGCCTGCTACTGTTTGTGGTTTGTCACCGCGGATGAGATTGGACGTAGCGGTAAATATGTTAACCATGCAAGCGCTTACTAAGGGCGAAATTACAGTTCTAGGTGGCAATCAAACACGTCCCAATATCCATGTAGAAGACATAACAGATCTATATATGTTTCTTCTCGAAAATCCTGAAATAAAAGGAGTGTTTAATGCCGGTTTTGAAAATCTGACAATTTTGGAAATAGCGGAAATGGTCTGTGGATTTGCTGATGCCTCAATTAAAATCCGGGAGAGTAACGATCCAAGATCTTACAGGGTTAATTCTGATAAACTTTTGAAAACAGGTTTCCGCCCCAAAAAAACAGTCGAATCAGCCATTATGGAGATGTGTGACGCGTTTAAGATTGGGTCTCTAAAGAATGATGAGAGATTTCATACGGTCTCCTGGATGAAGAAAACGTTGATTAAAAGTTGAAGCCTTCACCTTTGATTAAAAATCTCTCGAGTGTGATGATTATAGGCGGGATTAATGATGGGTGATTTGCCGACCAAAACTTTGGCTGCGATTTTAGTACAGCAGAAAAAAAAGCTTGTTGTTGATGAAATTGAACTGCCAAAATCGCTGGATGTTGGGCAGGTCTTAGTAGAATTTTTCTTTAGTGGTATTTGTGGCAGCCAGATTGGTGAAATCGATGGTGTTAAAGGACCAGATCAATGGCTCCCACACTTGTTGGGACACGAAGCAAGTGGCAGAGTTCTTGCTATTGGACCAGGCGTCACAACGATCGAACCAAACCAGTTTGTGATAGCTCATTGGCGTCATGGCAGTGGGATAAATGCAAAAACCCCGAAGTATAGATGGAAAAACGAAGTTGTTAACGCTGGTCAAATCACAACATTTAACAGGTTTGCTGTTATTTCTGAAAATCGTTTGACTCAGATTGCAAACAATGTGGATCTTAAAACCGCTGCCCTCTATGGGTGTGCGGTGACTACGGGCCTTGGTGCAGTCGAGAACAAAGCCAAAATCAAGTTTGGTGAGTCTGTGGTCATTTTTGGAGCAGGGGGTATTGGCCTCAATTTGATTCAAGGTTGTTTTTTTGCGGGTGCCTCTGAAATAATTGCCGTTGATAGATTTTCTAATCGCTTAGATCTTGCCAGAGATCTGGGCGCGACGCACACAATTGATGTGTCAAAGGAAGATAGTTTTGTTCAAATAAGTAACATACTTCGAAACCGAAAAGCGGATGTTTATATCGATAACACTGGGAATCCCGACATTATTTCAAAATGTTATGTCAACGTTTCAGATCAGGGACGAGTAATTTTGATTGGGGTCCCCAAAAAAGGTCATGACACGAACATCCACACACTTGGACTCCATTTTGGCAAAGAGATAACAGGAACTGTTGGGGGTGAGGTTTATCCGCCTTCCGACATATCACGATATATGAGGCTTTTTGAAATGCGTGGGGTTGAGTTGGGGGCGCTTGTGACCGAGGTGGGTTCACTGCAAACCGTTAATGAATTGATTGATGGTATGCGTAACGGGACAGTTGCTGGACGTTGTCTTATCGATTTTAAAATTAATTAGGAGAATACTGTGCCAAAAATACTTGTGATTGGGTGTAATTCTTTCTCTGGATCAAGTTTTTGTAAACATTTATTGACCCTTGGAAATGAGGTGATTGGAACTAGTCGTTCTAAAAATACAAACGAGGTATTTCTTCCGTACAAATGGGAGAAGTTTGATCCTGCTTTCAAATTTTTCCAAATAAATCTGAATTCTGATCTTGTTGAACTTGAAAAAATTTTGTCTGCAGAAAAACCAAGTTTAGTTTTCAATTTTGCAGCGCAAAGTATGGTTGGTGAGAGTTGGGACCGACCCGAGGACTGGATGAAAACTAACGTCGTCGCTGTGTCAAAACTTGCAGAGATGTTGCGTCGCATGAAATTCTTGGAAAAGTATATCCACGTGACAACTCCGGAGGTTTACGGATCAACGAATGGTTGGATTGATGAGAGAGAACATTTCAATCCATCTACGCCATACGCCGTTTCGCGCGCGGCAGGAGACATGCTCTTCAAGATTTACCATGAGTCATATGACTTGCCAGTGGTGTTTACTAGAGCCGCTAATGTTTACGGACCTGGACAACAACTATATCGCATTATACCGAGGACTATAATGGCAGTGCTGGGTAACAAGCCAATGAGTCTTCATGGAGGTGGAAGTTCTTCAAGGTCTTTTATCCACATAGATGACGTATGTAATGCAACTTGGATGATTGCGAAAAATGGCACACTCGGTGAGAGCTACCATATTTCAACAAACGAAATAGTTACAATAAAGAATCTGGTAGAGACTCTTTGCAGTAATCTTAACGCAAGCTTTGATGAATTAGTTGATCTAGCACCAGAAAGATTGGGAAAAGACGATGCCTATTTTTTGAAAAGTGACAAGATTAGAAATGAACTGGGTTGGACTGATAAGATAAGTTTGTTAGAAGGAGTGGCCGATACAATCAGCTGGGCGGAGACGAATCTTGAACAATTATTGCATCAGCCTCTTACTTACAGGCACAAACCATGAGTGGATCAATAAGTGAACTCGAGGCGCTTTCGCGTTTAATCAAATATAAGATTATCAGGAATTCATGGTATTCAGGAACGCCTCACCTTGGTTCATGTCTTTCTTGTACTGATATTTTGGTTTGGATTTATTGGGACTTGCTAAAAGTCAATCATTTAGATCCCAAGGATCAAACGCGCGATCGTTTTCTGTTGAGCAAAGGTCACGCTGCTCCCGCACTGTTTCAGGTGCTTGCGAAAAAGGGTTTTTTTTCAGAAAAAGATTTAGAGCACTATGGAAAAGACGGGTCTATATTCGGTGAACACCCCCCTACACCCGAACATTTGCCAGGTGTTGAGGCTGCAACAGGTTCACTCGGACACGGGTTATCAATAGGTCTAGGGATAGCGTTGAGCGCCAAATTGCTAAAAATGGGGTACCAAGTTTTTGTTGTGGTTGGCGACGGTGAATGTAACGAGGGTGCCGTTTGGGAGGCTGCAATGATGGCGGCTTCAAATCAAGTTGAGAATTTAACAGTAGTGGTGGACTACAACAAATGGCAAGCCACAGGGAGATCAAATGAAGTGTTCCAATTGGCGTCATTACGCGAGAAATGGGCGTCTTTTGGTTGGTTGACTTCAGAGGTTGATGGAAATTGCATTGGAGATTTAAAAAAAGCGTGGTCAGAAATTGACAGCGAACAAAAACCTAAGGTCCTTATCGCGAATACGATCAAGGGGGCAGGAATCCCCTTTATGGAGGATGATAACAATTGGCACTACAGAATACCCACATATGACGAAGTGCTTTCTTGTGCAGATATACTCTCGATAACAAAAGAAGAGATCGCTATTACAGAAATAATGCGGCAAGGAAGAAAATAAAAATGAGAAATGGATTTGCATCTGAAATTACAAATTTGGCGATAACTGATGAGACACTGGTGTTGTTATCTGGGGATATTGGTAATCGACTTTTTGACGGTCTGAAAAGTGAGTGCCCAACGCAAGTCATTAATTGCGGTATTGCCGAGCAAAATATGATGAGCGTGGCTGCTGGAATGGCGCTGAGTGGACTAAAGCCGGTAGTTTATACTATTGCTCCGTTTGCTACTACTAGGTGCCTTGAACAAATAAAGATAGACCTCGGTTATCAACATTTGCCTGTTGTCATAATTGGCACGGGTTCCGGTTTATCCTATGCGAAACTGGGGCCAACACATCATAGTTTGGAAGATTTCGCTATTTTGCGCAGTATTCCCGGTATCCAGATAATGGCTCCGTGGGATGTGAAATCAATCAGGACATGCCTTGACATTGCTCTAAATTCGAAAGGGCCAACCTATATCAGGATCGGGAAAAAGGGTGAGCCTGATTTGACAAACGACCAAATTGTTCCTGAGATTGGGTGTGGATTAAAAATTACTTCGGGTTGTCGCATTGCTGTTATTGCCGTCGGTTGTATCGCTCCAGTGGCTCTTGATGCAGCTGGCATGTTGGCTGAGAAAAATCTTTTTGTTGATGTAGTTCTTTATCACACAGTAAAACCACTCCGTAAAAGTTGGGCGAAGGATAATCTTCTTAGCTATGATAAGATATTTACTGTCGAGGAACATTCAAAAATAGGCGGGTTTGGGGACGCGGTCAGAGATCTTTTGGATGAGTGCAACTTTGAGGGTAAATTTGCAAAGATCGGAGCAGATGATGAGTTTATCTGGAAAGTTGGCTCGCAGAATTATGCTAGAAAATTAGCCGGAATTAGCGCAGACAAGATCTTTCAAGCGGTGCATTCCTTACAAAACTGAGAAACTAAGAAATGCTGATTGGTGTTGATTTTGACAATACTTTGGTTTGTTACGATAGTGCAATCCAAAAATTGGCCGATGAATTTTTGGTTCCCGCTTATGTAAACAGAGTTAAGTCTGATATAAAGTCCTACTTTCATAATGAAGGCAAACATCAGCAATGGACCGAATTTCAAGGACACCTATATGGCCCGGGCATGATACACGCCAGGCCATTCAAAAACTGTGTTAGGGTCTTGGCAAGGATGAATGAGCGTGGTTTCAATTTTTCAATTATAAGTCATAGATCGAGGGTACCTTATGCTGGACCGAAGTATGACCTTCACGAATTTGCGCAGGAATGGATCGACAAGTGGTTGGTGGATGACGTAACTTTTGATGGAAAAATATTCTTTAATCTGACTTTGGATAAAAAAATACTCGAAATACAAAATCAAAAATGTCATGTCTTCATAGATGACTTGATCGATGTTTTTGATCATGTTTATTTTCCAACGTCCACGAAAAAAATTCTGTTTGTTCCTGACGGGAGGAAAATTGACCAATCACCTGAAGTCAAATTAATGCGTAACTGGAATGAATTGGAGAGCCTCGTTGCTCCTGCCCATAGTTGAAGACCTTGCCATTTTTTTATCCAACGAAGGTTTGGCCGATAAGCCATTACAAACGCTTCGAGGCGGCATTAATAATCTTGTTTATTCTATTGAAGGAAAAAAAAATAAATTAATTGTCAAGCACTATCCAAAAAATAGGCAGACAAGCCTCAACAAAATGAAAGCCGAGGTTCAGCTCCTAGCCCTTGCTGGCGAATTATGTCCTAATTTCGTACCTTTGGTTATTTCCTTCGATTTTAGTTTGCAGTGTGTGCTGATGGAGTTTGTTTCTGGATCGACTTTCACTTCTGGAAGTGGTCCTAATGAAGAAGATATTCACCATGCATTGGAATTTTTTGCCTTACTAAATCACAATAAAGTAGTCGCGCAAAAATACGTTAGTGTCGACGCAGCAGAGGGATTTCTTTGTATCTCTGAGCATATTGGCGCTTTAGAAGCACGATTAGATCGAATGTCGGTTGGACACTTACCAAATAGATTAGTAAGCATTGCTAGCTCAACTTTTGATGACTTGACGTCTAGCTTTCATTTATTAACAAAGAAATATCGTGACATTTCTGGAAGTGAGGAAAATGAAATTGAGAGAAGTCATCTCATTGTGTCGCCTAGTGACTTTGGTTTCCATAATGCTTTAAAAACAAGCTCCGGTTGCAAATTTATTGATTTTGAATTTGCTGGTTGGGATGATCCTGCCAAAGCTAGTTGCGATTTTGTATTACAGCCAGAGTGTACGCCGAAGTGTGACGAATACGCGTTGCTTAACACACTTAAACTTGGTAACAAGTACCCAGAATTTGAGCGAAGGGTTGACTTATTATTTCCGGTTTTGAGACTTAAATGGGCTTTCTTAATTCTGTCGTTTTATGATGAAGAAAGGCTTGAACAAATTTGTGAAATAATGCCCTGCTTGGACATTGATGAATATCTGCAGCAAAAACTTGTTGTTGTTGAAAAATATTTAGAATAACTGGTTGGGTTTGGTGTTTCTCTGACGGGATTGTAATGTCTTACATTGATTTTATTTCTACCATTCACAGCGAAACCAACCGAGATTATTTAGCAAGGGTGAATGATGCGAAATTCCCAAAAGCCAAGGCTGCCAGCTTAGCAAAGAAATGGGACTATGATTATTGGGATGGTGATCGACGGATAAATTACGGGGGTTATAATTACATTCCAGGTAGATGGGCGCCGGTTGCAAAAAAATTGATTAACCATTACGGGCTGAAGCCAGGAAATTCGGTTTTAGATGTAGGGTGTGGAAAAGGATTTCAACTGGTTGAATTAGCTAATTCGCTGCATGGTCTCGTCGTTAAAGGTGTTGATGTTTCCCATTATGCGATTGAACACGCTCATAGCGATGTCAAAGAAAAACTAGTTTGTTGTTCCGCTTCAACTCTTCCCTTTGAGGATAACGAATTCGATTTGGTCATATCGATTAATACTTTGCATAACCTTCATAACGCAGATTTGTTTTCAGCTCTTAAAGAGTTGGAGCGGGTTGGCAAAAACAAATACCTGTGTGTTGAGTCGTATCGAAACGAAGAGGAAAAAGCCAACCTTCTGTATTGGCAAGTGACTTGTGAGCAATTCAATAATCCTGAAGACTGGGCTTGGTGGTTTGATGTGACCGGTTACTCAGGCGACCATTCCTTCATTTTTTTTAAATGATAAACACTTTTTTAAGGGTAACGAAAGAACTTTAAACATGAATGTAGTCCGCTGTGTTGAATAGAATTTATACAGTGTTTCAACGAGATGGTCTTGGTGGAATAATCTCTCGGATTGCATCCGAAATTCGTTCGCCAACTACACCGATAACCAGAAACCTTTTGGCTGGGTACCATAGTTTTATCTCTACAAAAAAAAATCATGTCGACAATGACACTTTAGTTGCTGTTTATGATTTGCGAGTTTCGAGTTGGGGGCCATCCTTTGACTTCGCTTGGTTTTTATTAGGGGCAGAGCTTGCAGCACAACGTCAAGGGCTCTCCAAATTTGAAGTTTGGGTTATGGGGGATCAGATGAGACCCAACCCCAAAAACAGAAACATTGATTACGAATATGTGACTAGGCGTGAGAATTTTCTGTGGCGTCTTTGGAATATATTAATACCGTTAACATCATTGCACTCGAAATGTTCGGGTGTCTCCATGCTTGGCTCAGAAGCAAATATCAAGACTCTTTTGAAAGACAGGTTTGTTTACCCACCAAATTATAACGGTATTACTTACACACCTACTATGGACAACGTTTATAATCTTGCTAGCAAAGCAACATTTGAAGGATTAAAGGCGCCAGAAAAAGGTCTCGAGTACATAAGAGCTTGGTTAGAAAGTCATGACATTAAGCGTCCGATAGTTACTCTAACATTGCGAGACTACCCTTATGACACGGTGAGGAATTCAAAAATTCATGACTGGATAAATTTCGCAATGTATATTCGAAAAAAAGGTTTTCATCCTGTTTTCGTGCCCGATACAGAGAGCGCGATGGCGGTCAAGCCTGAGTTGGTTGAATTCACCATTTTCGACGCAGCCTGTTGGAACTTAGGTCTGCGGATATCATTGTATGAAACCGCTCATCTGAATGTTTTTGCAAATACGGGTCCAGCAGCTTTAGCGCAATTGTCCAAAAGAGCAAATTACATTGCCACTTGTATGGTTAATGAAGATTCCCACCAAACAAAACCACAGCTTTTTCTTGAGCGTGGCATGGAAATTGGCCAACGCCATTTTTTTGAGAACTTTTCTGATAGATACCAAGTATTGTCATGGAAAGACGACTCTGAAAATGTGCTGATTTCAGAATTCGAGGATTTTGTGGCTTGGCATGCAAAAGATTAAACGTGAAAGCTAGAAATTGAAAAAAGCGGTTTTTATCACAGGCGGTAATGGTCAACTTGGCCAAGCAATAAAAAAAACTTTAGACGCTCACTTCAAGTGCATACTAATTCCAAGGGAGGAGTTGCTTGAGCCTGATATGTCGAAACTCAAACAACGCCTCAATTTATTGCAGCCTTTTTGTTTGGTAAACTGTGCTGCGATCGTAGGACATAATAATGTGCGCAGGGATCTGGATTTAGCGGTATTTGTAAACGCAAGGATTCCAGAACTTTTGGCAGAACTTTCATTTCAAAATAACTCGTTACTCATACACATCAGCACAAATAGTGTGTTTGAAGGTTCTGCGAGACAAGCATTTTATGAAAACGACGCACCGCAGCCTCTTTCAGACTACGCGAAACTTAAACATCAGGGCGAATTAGCCGTGATAAAAAAATGTGATGACTCAATAGTGTTGCGTGTACCAAATTTACATTCGAATAATTTCGGTCTTTGCTCAAATATGCTCACAAAACTTTACGCTGACATCAATCAAGGCGAAGTAACTATAATTAGGCGGGAATTACTCTCTCCGACTGATGTTTTATCTGTCGGAAAGGCTGTGTTCAATATGCTAAATTCAAACATCCGCGGTTTCATTCATTGTAGCGACTCGGGAGTTTGTAATTGGGATGAGCTGGTTGATCACCTCTGTTACCTATTAAAGATTAAAGCCAATGTAATTAGGCTTTACAAAGGAAGAGATCCTTATATTATTTCGACACTGAAAAGCAATTACTCATTTGGAGGGTACCAGTCCTGGCAAGAAGGGATCACTCGAAGTATCGAACATAGGAGTTTAGAAGTTGAAAAATCTCTCGGACGAGGTTTTGGCAAATATTGAAGAGGTTGTCCCTTCTTGGTTGTTGAGAAATCCAAATCTCTTTAAGCTTATCCTTATTCGCTCCACTGAACTTGCCTTTGGCGCGCTTGGAAAGTCAGGGGTTATACGCGGACCAATACATTCGTCAGTTGGACAAGAAGTGGTCGCCGTCGCTGCGTGTGCCTCACTTGAGGACAGCGACTTTATGCTCAGTAACCATCGTGGCCACGGTCATTACCTTGCCAAAGGTGGCAATCTAACAAACTTGATATACGAATTGCTGGGTGATGACCGTGGCTGTTGCTCTGGCTTGGGAGGGTCAATGCACGTCGCGGAACTTGACTCAGGCATCTTGGGATCAAACGGCATAGTTGGTGCTGGTGTCCCGATAGCCTGCGGTGTTTCTCTTGCCGAAAAAATAAAAGGGTCTGGAGCCGTTACCATGGTATTTCTTGGCGATGGTGCGATGAATCAAGGCGTTGTTATGGAGAGCCTGAATCTTGCGGCAATATATTCTCTGCCGGTAATCTTTGTTTGTGAAAATAACCAATATGCCTATTCAACGAGATCAGATGACATGACTAAAAATGCTTACCATGAACGTGCATCTGGTTTTGGAATTGAGGCAACTCATTTACAAGACACTTCTCTTAACCAAAATTTAAAAATAATGGAGAAAGTCGTTTCAAAAACTCGCCAAAAATCAATGCCTCACTTTGTCGAATTTTTCACATACCGTTTGCACCGACATTTTGAAACAGAGCGACAAAGAGCGGTGGATTACCTTTTGGCCGACTTGCATGAGCACCGTTCGATGAATGATCCAGTAACCAGGGAATGTGTTGAGCTTGGTCAGGATGAGTCAGAGTGTGATAACGTGATAGCCGAGGTCAAATTTATAATCACCTCATTTGCAGAAACTTGTGTGAAAAAATGACCTATTTGGAAATACTTAGAAGTGCGGTGTACGCTCTGATGGAGAGAGACGAGACCTACCTATACATTGGAGAAGATGTAAGGAGTGGTCAAAAGGGTATATCCGACGGTTTTTTTTCGAAATTTGGCGCTCAGCGCGTTATCGACACCCCGATTTCAGAGAGTGGTTTTTGTGGCATGGCGGTGGGTCTTGCAGTTAATGGGTTTCGACCCATCGTAGAGTTCAACTTTTCAGGTTTGATGTTTGTCTGTTTAGATCAAATTTTCAATCAGGCATTTAAGTTTAAATTTATGACTGGAAATAAACGAAATGTGCCCATTATTTATTTAATGCCTACCGGTACAAAAGGGGGATTGGCTGGGCACCATTCTGACAATACTTATGCTACACTTTCACATCTCGGCGTGATCAGTCTCATGCCCGCTTGTAAAGAACAAATTCCATCGGTTATGGACTATGCTTGCAGTGCTAATGCTCCTGTTGCCATTTTTTTGCCCGTTGAAGAGTTTAGGTCAGATACGGTCTATGATATCGCGGACATAAATCCATTTTTTCTGCGTTTGAAATGTGGCGATGACGTTGCGATCATTTGCACAGGCACATCGATATCTACTGTTAATAAATTTTTTAACACTGCTTCCAAAAGTATTGTTCGACGTACCGCGTTATATTGTGTCTCAGATTTGAATCTCTCAATAAAGTGCTTGGATGAAATAAGGCATCTAAAAGAAAAAACCATTGTGATCGTAGATGACGCAACTGAGGATTTTGGATTTGCGAGCCAAATTGAATTAGAAATAAGGCGTTCAAAACAGCACGAATGCCCAGAAATATATACTGTCTGTCGATTATCAAACCTGGTTCCATTCCGAGAAGGACTGGAGCACGCTTTACGACCATCTGCTGAGCGGATCAATGAAGTATTTTTGGATAGTGGTCTTTTGGGAGGCAAAGCGTGAAACCGATAAACGACACCATATTTAAGGTCGAAAGAAATTTTTCGCCAGTACTTAGCAGCGACTGTAAAGTTTTAATTGAAGCTGCGAAAAATACAGATAGATATCGGAGTAGGATTCTCTACCACACGAGTGAAGATTCTGTGCCACAGCATATGCTGATTTGTTTTGACAAAAGATCAATAGTGGAAGTTTCCACTCATAAACACCCTGAGAGTTTTACATTAATTGATGGAGTTGCACAGTATCGGTTTTATGACAAAGCAGGTATTGTGGAAACAGATGTACGAATGAGCCCAGCGCATGTTGGGGGTGTTTTTTTTGTCCACATTGAAGCTGAAGTTCCCCATAGATTTTTCACGTTTACAAACGGTGTTATTGCGAACGAGGTTGGCTACTCCTCTTTTGCACCGGAAAACACAACGTTTGGCACCGACGGTGGGTTCTCCATGGCTAATGATGACTCCATGGCGAAAGTGGCTGAGCAGAGGTTGACTATTAATAATCAGACTGTGTTTGAAGAAATTGATAATCAAAATATAGGCTTTTCCTCCAAGTCTGGCGTTTCTCAAATATCAAGACCTGATTTAATTGCATTTTTGGATAACAAACGACAGTCAATGGCTTTTCGGTGGGCCAAGAAAACCGACGTATCTACTGAAGGTTTGGAAGCGTTGGTTGCTTTTTTACCAGGTGAG
>CACCQD010000030.1 GCA_902547925.1 uncultured SAR116 cluster alpha proteobacterium
AGAAGATTTCTGAATGGGTAGGTCACTGGGTAGGTCATTGATGCATCTTGACTGCACATGTGATGAATGGGATTCTAGGCTCTGCTTAGATTAAGGCATCTAGCTGGTACATAGGTGGGGCATCAAACCCACTCAGCGGGCGCCATAAATTCATAAAAAAATATTGAAAAACAGTTACTTAAATACTTTTTAAGTGCTGCTGCCCACCTTTTTGTCCACCTAAAATTTTTCTTTTGGAGATGTTGGTGTCACCCAAAGACGAAAATAGATCCGAAGCCGTCAGAGCTAAGAAGGCGCGTCTCTTTCTTGAACAGTTTATTGAGACAGAGGCCGAGTGGCTGAAGAAGATTGAGTGTTGACGGGTTAGTGGAACCAACTGAACGCCTCAAACATGGCTAAACCAAAAACGGAATGTCTTGCCAGCAGAACAATCGAAGTCAAAAAAGGCATTTGAGTTTTTCGTGCGAGCACCCCCTGACCAGTAAAAGGCATGAAAACAAATAATGGTGCAAGCGTAGTTAATGCTCCAAATAACAGCCCATTTTTACAGGTCAACTCAAATAATGGATAACCAACGAAGAATATATGAAACGCAACAGCCCAAATGACAGCAATGAGATAATGGAAAGCCCAGCCAATTTTTACTTCATGAGCAATTGGCATGGCATCTGAAATTTGTGGATTAAAAACCGTTCCTCTCCTGACCATGTAAAAAACCCAACGACCAACAACACCCCATGAAGGTTCGGGTATTTTAAGTAAGACCAGCAAGACACGGCCAAAAAAGTCTAAAGCAACACAAGAAAAAAACCCCGCAATAACAATAATCAGAAAATCATTCATTGCGCACAAGCCATTCTGTACGTCACCTGATTAGTTAGCACAATTAATGCCTAAATATCAGTCATGTTGCATTAAATTTTTCAAAGGTCTTTCAACGCAAAACTTAAACATAATCTGTGAACACGTTCCTCCAAAGTTACAAGCCTTAGACTTGGAAACGCCTACCAAAAATAGTTCACTAATGCAGGTTGCTGGCAGTACTTTGATTTGTTCATCTAAATCATTTGTCCTGATCGATTTCCAAATAAAACTGTCAACTTTATCAAGATTTTGTCGCCAAATTTTTTTTTGACATGTTTTGGAGCGCCTGTTGTTTGCTGTAACGCCATCTTCTAATTAAAGTCTCTTTTTCAACGCATCTGCAAATTTTGATGCTTCCTCTTTTGGCATCTTATATGTGTGGTCATCGTCTGGGAATGTCCCTGAGTGCACCTCTTCTACAAAATCTTGGAACGATTTTGTGGCTACTTCTGATACATTACCGTAACGTTTTGCAAACTTGGGTTTGAAATTGTCAAAAGCGCCTATCAAATCATACCCATTCAATAGTTGGCATGTGCCACTTGATCCACCTCCAATAGAAAATGTAAAGATGCTAACGGCATCATTTACGGCTCGACCAACCTCCTCGGGAACAGCCTCTATTTCCAACCCTATGGCGCCTGCCTCTTCAATTGCTCTTGCGTTGTCTATAATCGCGATAGCCTCCTCACATGTTCTGCCCTGCATTTTAAAGCCACCAGCTAGGTGAACCCGGTGTGGCACCAATCCAACGTGGCTCATTACAGGTATGCCGGCATTCGCTACGGCTTCAATAATTTTATATATTTCTCGACCACCCTGTAGTTTTATCGCGTCCACGCCACCTTTTTTCATTAACTTGAAACCGTTTTTTACGGCAAGTTCCCTTGTCGCATAGGAACCATATGGCATTGAGGCTAGCGAAAATGTGTTGGGCGCACCACGGCGAACCGCTCTGGCGTGATCTATCATCTGGTCAACTGAGATTGAGAGAGTGTTCTCATGACCATGAAGCGTCATTCCAAGACTGTCGCCAATACCAATAATGTCGACACCAGCTCGTTCGGCCCACGCTGCACTCATTGCTTCGCCAACCGCAACCATTGCAAGACGTTTCCCTTGGGCTTTACTTTCAGCTAGCTCAGGAATTATGAGTTTTTCTCGTGATTTATTCATGAGTTGGTCTCATTTAATTGTCCGTTGCTTTTGACGCAGCTGATCTAAAAAAGGTTTCTAATAAGAGAGCTACTTAATCATATTTTTTACGTTGGCACGCAATCTGAGTCTGGCTAAGTCTAGCGTGTGGTCATAAGTAATGCCGATTGCTTTTGTATCAGCCATGTTTTTTCCCGCAATGTCTAAAGCTGAACCATGCCCTACTGATGTTCTGATGAAGGGTAAGCCAAATGTAAGTGTAGTCGTTTCCAACATATTCATTCTTGAAACAACTTGATCATGATAAAGCGCGAGTGTCAGGTCAAAATTTCTGCCGTCATATGGTGGAGAAATCAGAGCGTTAACTGGAAAGGGGCCTGTCAGGTCAATTCCCAGATTTTGGCAAAATTTTATAGCAGGTTCTATCTCTTCAATTTCTTCCCTACCCATCGTCCCCCTCTCACCTGCATGGGGATTAAGAGAGGCGATAGCCATGCGTAAATCTGGATAGCCTAAATCTTTTCGTCTTTCGTGAAGAAATTTAATCTTTTTTATAAGCTTTTCTCTTTTTACTTCTTCGCACGCCTGCTTTAACGGCAGATGAGTTGTGAAGAGTGCAGCCTTGAACTCTCTGTATATCAAAATCGTAGTAAACAATTGGTTGCCCGCTAATTTGGCAAAATATTCGGCTTGTCCTGCATAGTCATATCCAGCAAGTTTGGCACTCGCTTTGGTAACCGGTGCGGTGACTATTGCGTCAATAGCCCCATCCATAGCCAAATTTGCAGCGTTTCTGTTGAAAAGCATAGATACTTCGCCCGCCAACTCACTGACTTCACCAACAATTATTTTGTTAGCGTGAGATTTGCTTGGGTCGTAAACATTTATGTGTTGTGGAGCAAATGATTCCCTTTGAAATGTTGTGTGTTTTATGACTTTTGTTGTTTTCTGATTTTTTCTTAATGTCGCCTCAACTATTTCAGTATCTCCAATCAACAAGATTTGCCCTTCAGCTTCTTTGGTTTTTTCAAGCGCAAGTTTAACTATTATTTCGGGGCCTATTCCGGCTGGATCCCCCATAGTGACTCCAATTATTGGTTTTTTTTGATCCATGTTAGACATCCAATCTTTGTGATTTTTTTTGGGTATTTTGTTGGATCCATGCCAGCGAGAAAATGAACGCGTCTTTTGTCCCCCAAGTACCCGCTTTTGTAACCAAGCAATAATTTTTTCCCTTTTCAGATTGCGCTAACATCCCCGTGACCCCATCGCTAATGTGGGTCACATCTGTTAACAAATTAACGTTTAAAACATCTCGAAACAGGATTTCTGAGGTTGCTCCACCGGCAACAACTATCCCGGCGATAAGATCGTCAGCCATTGATAAAAGTTGCGTTAATAAAGCTTTGTAACTCGCAAAGTTCCTTTTTATTGTCGAGCGGGGAAGAATTGGGTATTGCTCCTTGCCTAATGAAGTTTTTTTGAAGTCTTTTGGAAAAAGCGCTACCGAGAAACCATCATTAAGTGAATACATCACTTTCCTCAACAAGGCCTCGTGCTTATCATCATCGGACGTGACTTCGAAGGATTTTACCAACCCCGATTTTTCCAAAAAATCGAATTGTGAATATGTGTTTTTCTGGAAACTTCCTATTACTATTATCGAAGGTGGTGCGGTTCTACACGTTTCAATAAAGAGGTATAAGGCTAGCGCTTTAGCTATGCCGACTGAACCAGCAATAAACTGATGTTCGCGGGCCACAGCGCATTTTATAATATTTTCTAAATCTTTGTCCGTTTCCGCATCAGCAATCTCAATATCTAAATCGGCAACAGATGAACCCCTTGACTTGTCCAAGACTAATTTTCCGAATCTTTCTCCACAATTTTCAGAAGCAAGTTCGTTCAGATCTATAGGTTGTTCTCCGGACCCAATGTGATGTTTTCCATTCTTTGTAATTCTTCCAATTGATGGACAAGCGGGTGCAAACAATAATGGTTTTTCTGAAATGGCTTTTTGAAAAGCTAGAATTTCAGGCAGAACGTTCCCTTGAAATGCAGAGTCAGATTGTTTGAGGATCCAATCCAGATCTTGAATCGGAAGAGCATTCATGACTTCAGAGACTTTGTTAGCGGCCTCGATTGGGTTCAAATCTCTGCTGTTTGTATCGAACCCAAGAATAAAACTATCCTCAGCCTCGATGAATGAGATTAAATAATTGATGTCGATTATATTTTTAACTTTTAGACCAAATCGTGCAAACTCTGCGCCAACCGAATTCAACCCTGTTATGTCATCTGCAATGATCAATAGCTTCATTTTGCATTGCCTCAACCTTTTTAGAGACGATAGTAATAGGATGTTATTCCGTTAAATAATTTTAATAATTTGATCGCACTGCTTTAGTTGAAAAGAGTTTTAAAAATCAGAATCCAAGCTTTCCAGGGTTCATTATGCAATTTGGATCTATGGCCTTTTTCATTTGTGAAAAAAGTTGCCATCCCTCGCCTAATGCTTCTCTAAAAAATTTGCTCCGAGCTAACCCAATACCGTGATGGTGGGACAATGAGGCTCCGGTATCGAGAGCGGTTCGATTAGCAATCTCCCAAATATTTTTCAATTGACGCTCCACCTTGGCGGCAGATTGCTCATCACCAATTAATATGACGTAAAGGGACACACCATCGGAGTAAGCATGAGAAAAATGACATAGAACTTCGTCCACATAGGGAGATAATGCCGCTTTTAGAGCTTCATATGTTTTGCTAATATCTCGCCAAGTATTTGAAACTTCGATCGTTTCTGCTAAACCGCCGGGCTTTGCCAGAACTTTTTCGATGGTTGAAAAATCGAAACGTCTTTCCATCCACGCGGCCGCTCCCGAGGAGCCAATTGACTTACCTCCAAAATTGGCAATTATATCTGCACAAGCTTTTAGCTCTGCGTCAGCCATTATTTTTAGTCCCTCAGTGCCAATAAAAAGAACAGGATGGCTAAAGCTGGTATCCTTCATAGCGTGTCTGGCCTCTGACACGTCATATAATCTAAGCAAAAAAGGCCGCAAACCATTACCCATGATGGCTTTAAGAGCCAGAATTCCTGAATTCAAATGAGGAAATATGAATGTTTCGAATAGCCTTTTTTCAGCTACTGGGAAAATGCGCATTGTTACTTCAGTTATGACTCCAAGACTTCCCTCTGACCCTATGATGATATTTTTTAGGTCAGGTCCTACCGCCATGCGAGGCGCACTATCAAGAATAATCTCAGTACCATCGGGCAAAGTTGCTCTCAGGCCAACACAGAGGTCTTCAATGTTGCCGTGTTTAGAGGAAAACTGACCGCTTGCACGCGTCGCAACCCAACCGCCAACAGATGATCTGTGAAGTGATTGCGGAGAGTGATTTAAGGTGTAGCCCTTATTGTTGAGATAATCTTCTAAATCGCCCCCAATGATGCCAGCCTCGACTTTTACATGCAGCGATTTCTCGTCAATCGCAACAATGGACCGCATTGAACCAACATCCATTAAAATACCGCCGGCAGTTGCTAACGGGCCCCCCACAACGGATGAGCCAGCGCCCCATGGAGTAACGGGAATAAGTTTTTCATTGGCCCACTTTAGTATCCTGGACACCTCCGCTTGATTGTTTGGGTAGACAATCACTTCGGGTTTGAAAATGGCCTTGCCCTGCTTTTTTAAAGCTGACGCCACAGGCCACCAATCGAACGCGTGTTCTGTCAAATCTCGGTCATTCGTTGATATAGATTCGGGCCGGTTCAACAGCCCAGCTAAACCTTGCAATGCCTGATCTGTGACTGTGGTATTCATTTTATCACTACGTTACAATTTTAAGATGTTGAATAGAGCGCTGCCTCTAAACGTTAGAACGTTTTGCATTGCTAGCATAACTTTCCATCAGTTTTTCTACGTGCTTGATACCGTTGCTTTATCTTCTCCAGCTTGGGCTGCGTAAATTGATGTATAACCGCCTGACCAGTCTGGCGGAATTTGACAGGGCCGCGGATCATGGTGCGCCCACTTTACTGGTTCGCCCCTAACCACTTTGTATGTGTTCACTGTCGGCATTGGATGAGCTGTGTATGGTTTTGCGTCTGATGACGAGTAGCAATTAAGCAGAAGAGGTCTCGGCGTTACTGATTTTGAAGATGGAGAATAATGCAGAGTGCGCGCGTTGTGGATGGTAAGCGTGCCTGCTTTACCTGTAATATACTCAACGCGTTGCAAGTCAACTTTGGCAGCGTCTTCATCAGACAGCATCCCGGTCCAATTGCCCTCAGAGTCATATTGATCAAATAAATCCTCTTTATGTGAACCTGGGAGAACACCTAGTGGTCCGTTTTCCATTGTAGTGTCCTCAAGGTAACACCCTATTGTTATTACGTTATAATTGGTGTGTGGGAAAAACTGAATATCTTGATGCCATTTTACTTTATCGCTCTTGTCGAACCATTTGAAATTTAACTTTGAGTGATGAAATGTGACGTTTGGGCCCAGCAGGTCAGATGCAATGTCCGCGACAACACCATTTGAAAATTGCCAAAAAATTTCACTTGCTGTGTCAGGACTTTTTAAACGTCTCAAAACTGGATTATCTGCACAATGGTCTTCACCAATGTCATACCGATCATCACTTCTATTAACCGATTTACTTTTCTCTACAAATTGGCGTGTGACATTTTGGAGTGCTTCTAGTTCTTTGTCGGAAATAGCGTCCTCAACACATAAAAACCCGTGCTCGAAATAATGCTCTCTTTGATCCTTTGTGAGTATTTTAGGGAGACCTTCCAAAATTTTATCTGGTGTCATTTTTCACTCCTTACCTTGGGTTACACTATTTTTGTGCAAACAACTGATCGTCCCATTCCACTATCTGAACAAATTTGCATAAAATATTTTCATTAGTTTCTGGACTTACAAAACAAAAATATGTTTAGGATATTACTAGTATATTAACGAAACATCATATAAATTTTTATGCTGTGCAAATAATATATGATATACGATATTTTTGTTTATTCAAATGAAAGACGGGACAAGTGCTGAAAAAATCATTTTAGATGGCTGTCAATTCAAAGGTCACAACTTGAGATCAAAGTCCCCGTGCACGAGATAAATTGCTTGACTGAGGATAATTGTTATATCGGGACCAGATCAATCGATGGTCTGAACGTTACTCATGCAGGGGTGCAAGTACCGCAGCTCATAGAGGCGCATTGTTTTTGCGCTGCGGGTTTCGAGTGGGGTTACGACGGTGATGCGCCTCGCCAGCTCGCATTTGCGGTACTGATGCATAGGACGAATGACCAGAGCCTAGCTCTAAATTTAACTGAGAAATTTACCAGTGACGTAGTGGCAGTTTTGGATAATGACTGGATCCTAGATGACGCTTTTATAGACAACTTTATCCAAGAAAATACAGGATGACTAAACACTCCTGGTGGTCATCAGTTAAGTAAATCAGGCAGGAGGAAAATTCATGGGAGGAAAAAATGCTAAAAAAGTGTTTGAACAAGATTGTAGCTATATCAGCCTTCATGGTTGTGAGTTTATTTGCATTTGGACAGGCAACAGCCACCGAAATTAAATGGAAAATGGCTACCAGTTGGGGTGGTGGCCCAATAATGGAGTTGGGAGCGAAACAATTCGCCGAAAACGTAAAGTTCCTTAGTGGTGGACGAATAGAAATAGAAGTATTTACTGGAGGGACCCTTGGAAGTGCCTTAAAAGTCTCTGAGACCGTCCGCAATGGTATTGCTCAGGTAGGTCACACTTGGATGGGGTATGATTGGGGTAAAGACAAAACAACAGTCGTCTTCGGAGGTTTTGCTGGGTCTATGGACTCGGAAAGAATGCTCCATTGGCTTTATGAGGCTGGTGGTGCTGAGATGCAAAAAGAATTCCGGTTGGAGAAGTTTGGCATCATTTCCATGCCTTGTTTTATCCGTACCGCTGAGGCTTTCTTGCACTCACGTAAAAAAGTTGAGTCCATGGATGATCTGCAGGGGCTGAAAGTTAGAACAGCTGGAGCTTGGCTCGAAATTTCCAAGGACATGGGTGCGGCCCCCGTGACGATGCCTGGCTCAGAAGTCTACACATCGCTCGACAGGGGTACAATTGATGCAACGGAGTGGGGCACTCTGTACGAAAATAAGTCAGCTGGATTCCATAAAATTGCTAAATACGTTGTGATTCCAGGTGTACATCAACCCGTTGCTCCAATGGAACTAATGTTCAACAAAAAAGCCTGGGACTCGCTATCTGCCGATGACCAAAAACTAATGGAGCATGCCGCTCGTCTTGCTACATTTGATAGTTGGACGAAGGTTGGTCATGAAGACGCTAAAGCTCTTGAGTTTTATAAATCAGAGGGTAATGAAATAATTGAACTGGCAGAAGACGTTCAAGTCAGCGTAAAGAATGAAGCTGTCAAATGGGGAAAAACACAGGGTGAAACAAATGATTGGTTTAAAAAGGCCTACGAAAGTCAGTTGGCCTATGAAACTTTGTGGAAAGACGCCAGCCGTTACAGGAATGTAGCTACAGCAAATTAAATTTGGAAGCCGGTAACATAATTGTTTTGTTGCCGGCTTTTATGTATTTTTGGGACAAAATGATATGGGCAAATTTTTGGCTTTTATTGACCGCCTATCGCTTATGAGCGGTTGGATTGCCAGTTTGTTGATCGTACCTTTGATTTTTGCCAGCGTCTATGAAGTGTTCTCCCGGTATCTTTTCAATGCGCCAACAATTTGGGCTTACGAAATTGGCTATATGGCCACCGGCACTTATTTTTTCCTGGGCATGGCTTACGCACTAAAAGAACGAGCGCACATCCGCATAGATTTATTCTTTAGCAGCCTCTCTATAAAAAACAGAAACCTAATTGATTTTTTTGGCTATTCTTTTCTTATGTTGCCAGCGGCCTGTTGGCTTACCTGGCGGTTGGGACTTTATGCTTGGGATGCATTCGTATGGGGTGAACGTTCAGGGGAAAGTGCGTGGAATCCTGTTATATGGCCATATCGGACCGTTTTCTTTGTTGGATTTGTTTTGCTAACTCTCCAAGCCTTCGCTGAATGGATGCGTGCGCTAGCGACACTGTTGGGCATTTCATTTGACACCGAAGAAGATGGAGTTGTTGACTGACATGGGTGAATTCACCGCACTTTTGATGTTTCCTGCCGTCTTAGGCGCCCTCTTCTTGGGGTTTCCCGTTGCTCTTTGCTTGATGGGAGTGGCGCTATATTTTGGCATCTACAATTTTGGCCCACCCGTAATTTTTCAATTCGTTGAAAAAGTTGGTGATATTGGTGGAAATTACATCCTTGCGGCAGTGCCTTTGTTTGTCTTTATGGGTTCAATGCTCGAGAGGTCAGGTATTGCGGAAAGGCTATTTGAGGCAGTCCATATATGGACAAAAAAACTGCCCGGTGGACTGGCAATTGGCACCATCATCATGTGTGTCATTTTCGCTGCCTCTACCGGTGTGATTGGCGCAACAGAGACTGTGGTAGGTTTGCTAGCCATTCCAGTCATGATGAAGCATCAATACAACAGGGGGCTAATATCAGGCACAATCTGCGCAGGAGGATCTCTAGGTACCATTATCCCCCCGTCGGTTGTGGTCGTCGTTCTTGGACCCGTCGCCGATGTTTCTGTTGGGGATTTGTTTTTAGGCATGGTGTTTCCGGGCCTAATCATGGCCGGCTGTTATATGCTGTATATCTTGGTCAGATGCATTGTCCGTCCTCAAGATGGTTCACTGGTCGCTGAAGATGACGTTGACCTACCGCTTATTTCAAAATTGCGGATTACCATAATGGCCTTGGTTCCCCCTGTTGCTCTAATTTTTGCAGTTCTGGGATCGATTATGTTTGGGTGGGCTGCACCTACTGAAGCAGCAGGCATGGGTGCTTTTGGATCACTTTTATTAACTATTTTTTACCGCACTTTTAGCTGGCCTATTTTGCTTGAGGCCCTAGAAAAAACCCTCAAAGTTACCTGCATGATTATGCTCATTCTCTTAGCTGGTAGTATTTTCTCTGGGGTGTTTATCGCCTCTGGAGGTGTATCGCTAACGTCTGACTTAATTGAGGCATCTAATTTAGGAGTATGGGGAACTTTGGCGCTTTTCCTTGGAATTAGTTTTTTGGCGGGGTTCATTTTGGAGTGGATTTCGATACTTTTGATTTTCATCCCCGTATTTATTCCAATTGTAAACGCAATGGGATTCGACCCAGTTTGGTTTTGCATTTTGTTTTTGATAGTAATTCAGACTAGTTATTTAACTCCACCAATGGCCCCAGCAATTTTCTATCTAAGAGGAATATCGCCGCCAGAAATCAAATTGAATGAGATGTTTTTGGGTGTCTTGCCATTTATTGGGCTTCAGGTTGTCACCCTTATTATTGTAATTCTATTCCCTGAGACAGTTCTTTGGTTGCCAGATCAAATGCTGGGGTTCAAATAGCTTTTTGCAGTGTTGAATATAGTTTTGGGAAAAATTTTGCTATTGAAACTCTGATGTGCAACTGATATATCAATGGAAGAATAGTAATTCTAAAGAGAGGCAAAAATGAAAGACCGCCAAATTCAGTTCAGAAAAGCCTACAGAGACAAGATCGTGGGGTGGTATAATGGTCCGTTACACGTTTTTGTGATTTATGTGATCGGTTTCACTGCCCTTTGGATATTCAGCCAGCACTTAAGTGGGGTTAAAGCGTGGGAATACGCGATAGTTCCAGCGACATTCTTAATGTGTAACGTTTTTGAGTGGTTTTTACACAAATATGTGATGCACAGACCACACACAAATAAAGCCCTTCGTGCAGTTTATGAACGCCACACGTTGAATCACCATCAGTTCTTTACCGATGAGGAAATGCGGTTTAAAGATTCAAACGATTGGAGAGTAACGTTCTTTCCACCATATGCTCTAGTGGTTTTTATATTAATGTCAGCCGTTGGCGTGTTCGCTCTGAATTTCATTGTATCAGCCAACGTCGCCTGGTTATTTATCACCACGACCACTTCCATGTACCTGATATATGAATTTATGCATTTTTGTTGTCACGTGGAAGAGAACTGGTTCGTTCGTTGGTGTCCATTTGTAAACACGCTTCGTAGACACCACACTGCACATCACAACGATAAGATAATGATGAACGTTAATATGAACCTTACTTTCCCAATTTCCGATTGGTTATTTGGAACGTCAGATCTCAAGAGGGGGTTGCTTGGGCATCTATTCAATGGTTACGGCACCGAACATCTTAAGAAGGATCTCCGGGCGGTTCCACAGAGGCCAGACCAAGCGGCGTCTCAACCGCTTGCGGCAGAGTGAAACACAGCGGGTGAAAAATCGCTAATGCAATGCCAGTTAAAATAAAAATCGTGCTATCATCCTTAGTCGCTATAATCATTGGTGGCTATGGATGGTTAGCGTTTAGTGAGGTAAATGGTAAGACCGGTTTTGCTACAATTATCCTTGCCACTTTAATGATCATTTCAATTTGGATATTCCCAGAAACAGGTAAGGTAAAGCGGAAAAGATAAGAAGCACCTCTCTTTTTTCGGATATTTTAATTGTTTTTTTAGCTTACGATCATCACAATCAACAAAATATTTATTATAAGTAGGAAAGTGGTGCTTGCACCCATAGTGTTAAATTGACGGCAAAACAAAGGTTCAAGGGGTGGGATATACAATGCCGCCAAACCCACTAAAATAATGGCCGCATACCAAGGCATCTCTTGCCAATAGAAAATCAGGTTGACCCCTACAAGTGTGAGTGTGGTAAACAAACAAGCTAATCCATAAAATCTTAATCTTTGGGAAACGTTTCTACCCAGATTCTCCTCAGTACTAGTCTGGAGCAAATTAGCTGCAAAAACTGGCGTCAAAATTGCAGAAATTGTGCTCAAAAAAAATAGGCTAAATGTTTGAAGAGACGGTAACGGTAAAATAAAATCCAAGGTATCACCTCGCAGTTTTGTGCTTCATTATTATGCGGAGTTGCTGTCGGGAATGGATGTATTTTTCATTTCTTAGATTCTTTCTCGAAAAGTTGGTTTTATCAATAACAGTTTTTTTGTGGGGACCCATTATTATGGATGTTGTAAAACACAAACGCACGATCTCCGAGATAAGAGATTCAAAGCACACCGGGGAAAAAATGGTCTACATGTCTGTACCTGATTATACGTCGGCCAAATGGGCAGAATTGGGCGGCGTCGATGTGGCCGTGGCTGGTGATAGCTTAGCCATGATTGCTCACGGATTTTCAAATACGATACCCGCAACAATGGATATGATGGTAATGCATTCCTCTGCAATTCGCCGGGGAGCTCCAAATACTTTCGTTTTGGGTTGTATGCCGTATCAAAGTTATAACACGGTTGACCGCGCGCTATTAAATGCTACCCGCTTCATGCAAGAGGCGGGGGTCGATGCGGTAAAACCGCAAGGTGGTAAAAGCCAGGCCAATATATTGCGTAGTCTTGTAGACGCCGGGATCCCGACTGCTTCTCACATTGGCCTAACTCCGCATACTGTCGCGATGTTTGGTGGTTTTAAGATTCAGGGGCGCACCGCAGATTCAGCTATGAAAATTCTTGAGGACGCCCTAGCAATACAAGATGCTGGCTGCTTCATGCTGGAATTTGAAGCGGTGCCAGATGACGTTGCAAAGGTTATTACTAAAGAACTCGAAATACCAACTATTGGTATTGGTGCTGGAGTTAATACAGATGGTCAGATACTGTTATGCCATGATCTGCTCGGTGTGTTTACAGATTTCAAGCCTAAGTTTACAAAGCGTTATGCTAAGCTCACTGAGGTGGCGGTTGATGGTATTGCAGCTTATGTCAAAGACGTTAAATCTGGTCAGTTTCCAGATGGAGACCATAGTTATTCAATTGAGGAGGCAGAGCTTGAGAAATTCCAGAGTCTGGTTGAGAAAAGAAGACAAATTTAAATTGATTGCCAACATAAATACATCAGTGAAATGAACAGCCTCCCAAAAACGCTCTCTTCGGATGCTTACCAACAACTCGAGGAGCTAATAGTAACCTTAGAACTTCCACCTGGTGAATTAATTTCCGAAAACGAACTCTCCTCAAAACTTGGCCTTGGGAGAACCCCAGTGCGAGAGGCTCTTCAGCGCTTGGACTGGGAAGGTTTGGTTTTGATTATGCCACGCCGTGGAATACTGGTGTCAGAGATTGATTATGGCCGCCAGATGCTTGCTTTGGAGGTTCGTCGCGAACTAGAAAGGTTAATGGCCCAAAAAGCCAGCATAAGGGCCACCCAATCCGAAAGAGAGGCGTTTTTGGTGATTGGTGAGAAAATGAACCTTTCAGTCCATCATAACGATGGCATAGCGTTTATGCGATATGACAGAGCTTTGAATGAATTGATCGCGGGCGCCAGCCACAACGAATACGCGAGCAGGGCAAGCAGGATATGGAATGGGCTGTCTCGTCGGTTTTGGTATGTCCACTATCAAAAGGCAGCTGATTTAAGTGTTATTTCTGGTTTGCATGTTGATTTGGCAAAACACATTGCGCAGGGTGACTCCTCTGCAGCTGCGAGCGCGTGTGATCACCTAAATGATTATGTGCTAGATTTCACAAAAGCAGCCTTCAACTTTGACTAATCATATGTCATTTAACGGTTGCCTCTTGCGCTGACGCGCCATGATGAGGTCTTATGCATGAAGGTTCCAGATTTTCTTGATATTCTCTGTTATTTCATATTTTGAGGCCCTTAATGTGGCTCTCAAGCTTGTTTAGTAACGGAATAAGTTGTTTGGACTTTAAAGCTTCAATCATAGACTCATGTTCTGCAATCAATTGTTCTAGTTTTATGTTCTGTATCGAACTACTTCTCAGAAGTTGAAATTGCAAATTTCCAAAAGATAAATCATCGTAAACGTTTAACAAAAAATCATTCCTTGCCAACCCAATGAGTGTTCGGTGAAATTCATGATTTAGTCGTTGCCATTTCACTATTTTTTTTGGACCTCCTTTACTTATTACGCGTTTCATTTTTTCATTGGATTTGAACAGCTTTTCAATGTCCTTTTTTTTGGCGTTGGAAAAACCTAATTCGACGACAGAAGTTTCAAAAAGGCTGCGCGCCTCTACAAATTTGGTGAATTCGTCCTTTGTTGGTGGCCTCGCAACGCAGTACCCGTGGTTTGCTTTTACCTCAACAAGGTGGGAGGGAAGCAACCTAGCCAGTGCCTCTCTAACAGGTATTACGCTCACATTATATTTTTTTGCAATTTTTTTTATTATGATCCGCTCAGCAGGGGCTAATTCTCCTGTGATGATAGAATCTCGTATGAGGATCACGAGTTGGTCAACCAAGCTGACCACTGCTGGTCGGCTCCTTGTATTTTCTAAGCTATCCAAAACCTACATCCGCTTGAAAAACGCAACAAATTCCTAACGAGATCGTACACTCTTCTTAGCATCCAAAACATCATCTTTGATAAAAAGCAGTTTTTTCTGCAAATAGCATTTGCAACTCCAGCTTGAGAATCAAGAGGAAGGGGTATTTGAAATCAGCGCCGTTTAACAATTCAAATTGCAACTCAAAGGATTTTTTAAAAGCGGAAAAGTCGCTGTGACCTACAAAGTGGGTGTCTCTGGATTTGCCAAAAACACAAAATAGATCCATCAAATTAGCTCCATCAATTGTCAATAGATTGCCAAATTACTATCAGATATCGTGTGGGGCTTCTTTTCAGGTCAATATGGATTGATGACACCCCACAAAGAGTTGTCTCAATATTACAAAATATATTTACATCATATTCAGTGATGATTCTGCCGAAAACTTGAAGCGTTTCCAAATCAATACGCGCCCGTTTAAATATTGTCAGGCATAAAGCTGACAGATCAAAGCTGCACTTAATGATTTAGATACCGTGCCCATTGCTTCATTATCTCCCTTCGCTGATCGATCATATCTGTTCGGTTGTAGCTGCGCTCCACGACAGACCCCGTTTGATGCGCGATGATTATCTCTGCCACCTCGCGGGTACACAGATTGGTTTACAGGATAGGTGAACACAGACAGTCGCCTTCTGTTCCAATCCAATGAGTCACTGACACGCACATCTACAATGTCGTAGAGACATCCTCTACACCATTCTGGGAGACTCACTGAAAGGCATTAGCTATGCGCATCAAGCATAGGCGGTGCTAGGCAGCCTGTGTGAGTCTTACAGAGGTTGTGCGCCCTACCGTTATAACTATAGAGTTAAAAAGACTACAGTGAGGTAGTTTCTTTATTTTTTTGAGCGCTTGGATATCGTGTTCACTCGCAGTAAATCAAATAGCTTGAGTGAGTTAAAATTTTATGCTTCCAAAAATGTTTCACCTATTGGCAAGAGTTTTAAGGCTACTACCAAAAACTTTTAACGTTCAATATCATCAAATGGAAGCAACTTTTTTTGTCCCAATAAATAATCACTATGTCTGTAGCGACCTTTCTGAAATTGCTCAAAACACAAGAGAACCAGAGACTTATCGCTGGTTAAATGACCTTGAATTTGGGGCAGTATTGTTTGACGTTGGCACAAGCTATGGCCAAGAAGCAGCTTTAGCTTCGTCCCTGATAGATAAGGGGATACAGGTGGTTGGTTTTGATTGTGGCCTCATTCAGAGCCATTTCTGTGCGCTAAACAAAAAGCTGAATCAT
>CACCQD010000031.1 GCA_902547925.1 uncultured SAR116 cluster alpha proteobacterium
GAACCGCACCATCATGTCCCGGCCTTCCGGCATAAGAATGCACATCGCCGAAGGTATTATGGACCTCATAGATCAACAGCGCGTCCCGGCCATCACCATCGCGCAGCACATAGACTGAAACCGGATTAAAAACGACGCCGAGGATGCGTGGAAACGTCAAGAGATAGACTGACGCTATGGCAATATCCGGGCAAAGCTCGGCAGCAAGACGGCGGGCATAAGCGGCTAGTGGCTCCACGGGGGCCTGGTGCTGGTAATTCGGCCCATAATCACGCTGCGCAAAAGACAGTAGGTTGAAGCGGTCAACCGAGAATAATATTGATTGTCGGTTGGCGGCATTGAGGTCATCGAGATCAATCCAGATCGACAGCCCTTTGCGCCGCAGAAAATGTGACGGCGTCCCATGGCGTGTGTGATGTATCTGCGATAGCACAAGAGCGCAGGCTGGCATCAGGCGATCTCTCTTTCCTCTTCATCTTGCATCGGATAGGCAGCAACATCACTTTGCCACGGAATTTCAATGTTCAGCGAGCGGGCAATCGCGATGGCCGAATTCAGCCCATCCTCGTGAAAACCATACCCAGTCCATGCACCGGCAAAGAACAGATTGTCATGTCCTTGTATTTCAGGCAAACGCGCCTGCGCAAGAATGGCCCGCTCATCAAAAACGGGATGATCATAGCTGAACTCTCCGTGAACAAGTGAAGGATCAGGTTCAATATGCGGGTTAAGAGTCTCATAGAGTGGGTAGGCCTGATCAATCGACTGTAGGCGATTCATCCAATAGGTCAGGCATAATCCACCATCGTGGTCCGTTCCGGTAACATAATTCCATGAGCCCCACGCGGACCGACGTTTTGGCATCAAAACCGGATCAGAATGCAGGACAGCCCGATTTTTCTGAAATCGGAAGCTGGACAATATCTCGCTCTCAAGATCGCTTGCGTCGATGATCAGTGCCAGCGACTGGTCAGCATGCGCTGCGAGGATAACCTTGTCAAACCAGACATCCCCCTGTCCAGCAATACTGAGGACAACGCCGCCCTGTGCCCGGCGCAACCCGGTGATGTGCGTTGATTTATGTACATTTGGTCCCAGAGCTTTGACGATCCGCCCGACATATTCGCGTGAACCGCCCGTAACCGTCCGCCATTGAGGACGGTCAACAAAATTGAGTAGTTTGTGATTTTCCAAAAACCTCATATAGGAGCGCACAGGGAAATCCAGCATCATTCCCGAGGTGCAGGACCAAATGGCAGCCCCCATCGGCAGTAGATGATCCGCAACAAAGGCTTCGCTATACCCCTGTCTTGTCACAAAAGCACCAAGGCTCTCATTGGCTGGGCCATCATAGGCAGTGCGCGGTGCAGAACGGTAAAACCGCACCAGTTCGGTAAGCATCGACCAATAGCGTGGCTGGGTAAGGTTCGCGGGTTGTGCAAGTAGACCTCTGATTGAACCCTCATATTCGCGCCGACCACCATCCAACGATACGGCAAAACTCATATCCGTGTCCTGAGTGGCAACGCCAAGGTTCGAAAACAGCCTGACAAGGTTTTTATAATTCAACGAGTTATAAACGATGAAACCTGTATCAACCGGCACCTTTACACCGTGAAAATCAGCCTCAACAGTGTTGCTGTGTCCACCAAATCTACTATCATTTTCAAACAGGTGAACATCGGCGTTGTCTTTTAAGAGATAGGATGCCCCGAGGCCGGATATGCCCGACCCGATAACCGCAATGCGCATTTTACGTCCTTGTTATTGCACAACTGCAAACCCGGTGGCACCCGAATGGAAACAGTTATTGTTTTTCACTGCCCGATATATAGTGACAGATTGTGACCATCAATAGATGCGATCGAATGTTATTAACAAAAAAATAACGAGGATATAAAAATGATCCGCAACATTGGAATTTCCCGCGACAATCAGGATGTGTTCGCCGTTGATATATGGAACGGCGCCTTATCTTCCACCATCCTGAGTTGGGGTGCGGTGGTCCAGGATCTGCGACTGGCCGGGCATGAGTCACCGCTTGTTCTGGGCTTTAAAAAATTCAGACACTACCCCCGTTATTCCCCTTACTTTGGTGCGATTGTTGGGCGTTATGCTAACCGAATCAATAAAGGTCAAGCAACAATTGCTGGCAACCAACACCAATTCGACACCAATTTTCTTGGCAAACATTGCCTGCACGGCGGCAAGACAGGCTATGGTGTTCGCGATTGGGTGCTGAGCGACCACGCTCATGATTTTGTGGAATTACGCCTGACCGATCCCGATGGCATGATGGGTTTTCCTGGCAAGGTTGATTTGTGCGCACGCTATGAAATCACTGACGGGGCCACTCTGGCACTGAGCATAACCGCCAACTGTGATGCCCCCACCCTTTTCAATCCGGCACATCACAGCTATTTCTGCCTTGACGACAGCAACGATATCCGTGGCCATGAAATCTGCATCTCCGCTGACAATTATTTGCCCGTCGATGACGAGTTCATCCCGACAGGAGAGATCGCCCCGGTAACTGGCACGCGCTTTGATTTGCGAACGCCGGGGTTGATCGGCGATACCGGGTTTGACCATAATTTCTGTCTTGGTAGGGCGCAGGCTCCGTTAAGCCAGGTGGCAAGTGTTCGCAGCCCGAAATCGGGCATTGGCATGCAAGTGGCAACCACCGAACCGGGGCTGCAATTCTACACGGGTCACAAGCTGGGCCCCCCGGTGAATGGCCTCACCAACCAGCTTTACGGCCCTTTTTCCGGCCTTTGCCTTGAACCACAAGTCTGGCCAGATGCGCCAAACAATCCGCATTTTCCTGACGCACGGCTTCAGCCCGGCGCTGTTTACCATCAACAAACAACCTTTGCATTTTATCGCGGTTAGACTATCCCTTTAAAGTTCTAGCCGTCCGATGATCCGTTGAGTCAACCGCAAATGAGAACAGACAATGATCTACAATAAACTGGGTTCCACCGATATTGATGTGAGCGCCCTATGCCTTGGTTCCATGACCTGGGGATCACAGAACACCACCGAGGAAGGCCACGCGCAGATTGACATGGCGCTGGAACGTGGTGTCAACATCATCGACACTGCGGAGATTTATCCGACAACACCAATGTCTGTTGAAACACAGGGCTACACCGAGCGGGTGATCGGTGAATGGGTCGCCAAATCAGGGCGTCGCGACGATGTCCTGATCGCAACAAAGGTCGCAGGCAACGGATTTAAGAATTTACGCGGTGGTGGACCAATCACGCCTGAGATTATCTCGATTGCTGTCGAAACCTCACTGACCTCACTACAGACAGATTACATTGATCTCTATCAACTTCATTGGCCCAACCGCGGCTCGTACATGTTCCGACAGAACTGGCATTACGATCCAACGCAGCAGAACAAGCAGGAGACGCTTGATCACATGGCTGAAGTCCTCAATGCGATGGACAAATTGCAAAAACAGGGAAAGGTCCGGTATTTCGGACTATCAAATGAAAGCACATGGGGAACAGCACAATGGTTGCGTATATCCGAAGACCGCGGCCTGCCAAGGGTGATGTCTCTGCAAAATGAATACAGCCTGCTCTGCCGGCTTTATGACACCGACCTTGCCGAACTGTGCCACAACGAACAGGTCGGGCTTTTTGCGTTCTCCCCCATTGCCTGCGGAATGTTGAGCGGCAAGTATCAGAACGGAGCAATTCCTGATGGATCACGCCGGTCCATAGGTCCCGAATTGGGTGGACGGGTCAATCCGCGGGTCTGGCCAGCAATCAACGCCTATCTTGATATTGCCAAACGGCACGAGTTGGATCCAAACCAGATGTCGCTTGCGTGGGCGCTAACAAGGCCAGCAATGATGTCACTGATCATCGGCGCGACCACTTTGCTTCAGCTTGACTGCCTCCTTGGCTCTGTCGATGTCACCCTATCCGACACAGTGATGGAAGAAATCGAGGCTGCGCACAAGGCGCATCCCATGCCCTTTTAATGGCTTTTGTAATCGACCACCGTATTCAGGCTGACAGTCTGCTGGCTGGGCGGCATGCCGAATTTCAGGTGCGGCTAGTCCATGATGAACGGTTTTTCTGGGCCCTCCTCATACCCGAATGCGAGGGCATTGTCGAACTACATGACCTTGATCCAAAAACAAATGCCGATCTCATGCAACTCGCAGCAGCGCTCGGAGCTGCTTTACAGCATGCAACCGGCGCCAAAAAGATCAACACGGCCAAACTCGGGAATGTCGTATCGCAGTTTCACCTGCATGTGATCGCCAGACACACGCATGATGAAAGCTGGCCAGCCCCTGTCTGGGGACGGGGCACGGCAGTTCCTCTCCTCCCGGAAACCAAGGCAAAGCGGCTGGAAATTCTTGACGAGTTTCTGGCAACGCTTTGCTAGACTGTCAAGAGATGGGGCGGCAACTGGTGCGTACCGTCAGTGGTCAAACCAAGGGGCCACACCGAAACAACCGCAGATAACGGCAACCGGTCATAAAGATGTGGAAACGACTGACCGCCGCGTGACTCCTCCCAGACAATATTGATTGCGACCGCATCAACCTCGACCAGAACATGGTCGGCCTGGCCGGCAAAATGTAGACGAGCTGTTTCTGCCACCTGATCAGCGCTGGAGAAATGGATGTAGCCATCAACAAGATCAATTCCGGCACCGTCAAAAAAACCGGTTGTCTCAGCCTGTTGCCAGATTTGGGCCGGACATATTTTGTAGATCATCATCATTCACAACCTCCAACCTGTGCACCTGTGAACAGTAAAATTTGTGTCTGAATGTCGCACAAGGCGTCACAAGGCTTGACCAACCTGCAATTTTTATGGCTTTTTCTCAAGCGGTAGATCTGATTACAGGTACTTTTATGGCACTCTCTCCGCTTCATACGCCGGAATTCCAACAGTCACTGACAATCTGGCCACACCGGTCATTATCAAAGCGCGGGTTTGTAATTGTCATGGCAGCGCTTGGCAGCCTCGCCTTTTTTATCGGTCTTGGGTTCTTTCTGCTTGGCGCGTGGCCGGTCATTGGCTTTTTGGGGCTAGAAATTCTAGTCGTCTGGGGTGCGTTCAAGCTAAATTACAGAGCGGCAAAGCAACGCCAAAAGCTGACCGCAACTGAGCGTGAACTAATTGTCGAAAATGTGGCTCCATCCGGCGAAACTGACATTATTCGTATGTCGGCAGACTGGTTGCGTGTTGAAGTCACCCCAAAGGAATCACCGGAGATGTCATCACGTTATCGCCAACGCATTTACGTCACCTCACACGGTAAACGTACAGAAATTGGTGGTTTTCTTCATCCCGTTGAGACACCCGGCCTCGCTGCTGAGATATCAACCATGCTTGAGCGTGCGCGTGATGCCCGGATGCAGACCGGTTAGTCTGGTTTCATGCAAAATCAGGGTGCATCATAAAGCGTCACCAGAACGCAGCAAGGGTTTGAGTTTCACCGGTACTACCTGAGACCAGTGTGCCAAAAAAAGGCGTGAATTTTATCATCGGACAGGTCACACTGCGGCAATGGAATTCATGGACCCTCTGAAACTGGCCTTTGGGATGCTACTGGCCTTAGATCCCGAACTCATGAGCATCATTTCCCTGTCCCTGGTGGTCAGCTTTACCGCTGTTGGCGCAGCGTTGGTAATCGGTCTACCGATTGGTGCGTTATTAAGCAGTTACCGCTTTCCGGGCCGGTGGGCCATCATTACCGTCAGCAACACCTTTCTCGGCATGCCGCCAGTTGTTGTCGGCCTTTTCATCTATGTTCTGATTTCGCGCGCTGGCCCATTTGGCTGGCTCGGCATTCTCTACACAAGCTACGCAATGATGCTGGCACAGTTCGTTCTTGTTTTGCCGATCTCAATTGCTCTTTCACGGCAGGTTTTCGAAACATTGAACAATGAATACACGCCGCTCTTTCTGTCGTTGAGGACTAACAAAGTCAATCGCGTACTTGTGCTGATCAGCGAGTCGCGGATCGCGCTGATCACCATTGCTCTCGCCTGTTTTGGACGTGCCATTTCCGAAGTTGGCGCCGTGATGATTGTAGGGGGCAATATACGCCATTCAACGCGTGTGATGACAACAGCCATCGGACTTGAAACATCACGCGGTGAACTGGCGAAGGC
Organism: uncultured SAR116 cluster alpha proteobacterium; assembly: GCA_902547925.1. Classification (GTDB taxonomy): domain Bacteria; phylum Pseudomonadota; class Alphaproteobacteria; order Puniceispirillales; family Puniceispirillaceae; genus MED-G116. Next base: position 6,155 of record CACCQD010000031.1, read on the forward strand.
ACTGGCGCTCGGAGTGGTACTGCTGGCCATCGCACTAAGCGTCAATATCGCCAGTCAGATGATTCGATCAAAGCTTGAAAGAAACATCATAAATGATTGATAAAAAAATTAATTTTATTATTCAAGCAAAAGATTTAACTGTTTTCAGAAATGGCAAGACATTGCTGGACAGGGTCAATCTGGATATTGAACGCGGTAGCCTGACTATGCTTCTTGGGCATAACGGTGCGGGCAAATCGGTTCTTTTGAGAACATTGCATGGCCTGCTGGCAAAGACCGACGGCCAGATAAACGGACCACCTGCCAAACGACAGAAAATCGTGTTCCAGAAGCCGATATTGTTACGCAGAAGCGCGCGGAAACATTTTCATTTTGTTTGTCCTGGCTGTCCCGACACAGACACCGAGGCCTGGTTTGCCCATGCCGGTTTGCAAGCGCAGATGGACACACATGCGCATCAGCTTTCCGGTGGCGAGCAACAGAAATTGGCTTTGATCGGCGCACTGGCCAGCCAGCCAAGTTTGTTGTTTCTTGATGAACCCACATCGCATCTGGATTATGAATCGACAACGGCTATCGAACAGATGATCCATGACGCTCACGCAAATGGCACAACAATCATCATGACAAGTCATAACCGTGCGCAGGCCGAACGCCTCGCACAACAGGTACTGTTCATCCATGCAGGCCAGTTATTAGAAAGCCGGGCGGCGGCAGATTTTTTTGATAAACCCACAGAGCCCATCGCTGACAATTTTCTGAATCATCTGTGACAAGCGACTTGCCGCCCTTCTGCGATCAGGTCATATTGCATCTTTGTAAGACCTCATTTCAATTTCACGCTTGTTTTTTTAGGTGGCCCGATGATCATCAAGATTTTTATCAGAACATTCCCCTCAGCTGAGGAATGTGAATTGTTCGAGTCCATTCTCCAAACACGCTGGCCAACCCTTTTAGAAGCTGTGCCAAAAGTGCGGTTTCGCGCCATAAAGAATGACCAGACACCTCATGTCAGCACGGTCATCTGGGAATTTCCAAATGAAGAAACACAGCATATGATCGAAAAAATGATAGTCGACAATATCCAGAAATTCACCCAGACCTTGTCACCGAAAACAATGTCGGTAACTGGCAAAACACTTATGACACTCGGCAGCCTCGAAGATTAGACCAGAAACATCTGCTGACCGGTAATCGCTTAGGCTTTAACGGAGATCGATCAGGCCCTTCCTCGCAACTCTGCTTGGGGTCCAGAGCTCTGGTCACACGCCTGAAAATCGGTTAGCGTTTCCCTATTGCCAAATTTTACCATGATCATATGCAATGGATGATTGATGGATAAGGCCAAGGCGGGGAAAGCGGTGTATGAGTGACGATCGAAAAATCATAGTTCTGACAGGCGCAAGCCGGGGTATTGGGCATGCCACAGTAAAACGCTTCTCAATGGAGGGATGGCGGGTGATCACATGCTCGCGCCATGGGTTCCCGGAAAACTGCCCCTGGGAAGCAGGGCCAGAGGATCACCTGCAGATTGATTTGGAGTCGCAGGAAGATGTGATGCGCGGTGCCGGCGAGCTGCTTGACCGGCTGAATGGCAAGCCCCTGCATGCGCTCGTCAATAATGCCGGAATCTCGCCAAAATCCGACGATGGCACTCGGCTTGACAGCCTGACAACGCCGATGACCGCCTGGCAGCAGGTGTTTCAGGTTAACGTCTTTGCGCCGATCATGATGACAAAGGCCTTTGCCAAACCATTGCAGCGTGGCAAGGGAGCTGTTGTCAATGTCACCTCAATTGCTGGCAGCCGGGTGCATGATTTTGCCGGTTCCGCCTATGCAACCTCCAAGGCGGCGCTTGGCGCCCTCACCCGTGAGATGGCCTCTGACTTTGGCAAGCTGGGAATACGTGTGAATGCAATTGCCCCCGGAGAGATCATGACAGACATTCTGAGCCCCGGCAGCGAGGATACAATCCTGCCGCAGATCCCTCTGGGCCGCTTTGGCACACCTGATGAGGTTGCCGAAACAATCTTTTTCCTGTGCAGTGACGCCGCGCAATATCTAAATGGGTCTGAAATTCATATCAATGGTGGTCAGCACGTCTGAGTGGCGCCGTAAGGAAAGATGAACCCATGACTTTTGATGACAGCATCTCCGGCAACTCGCCAGCCAGCCGTGACATCGCCTTTCACCTGCATCCCTACACAAAGCCGTCACTTCTGTGCGAGTCTGGGCCGCATATCATGGCGCGCGGTGACGGCGTGTTTGTGCATGATGACAATGGCCAGAAATTCTATGAGGGGATGAGCGGGCTTTGGTGCACCTCGCTTGGCTTTTCCGAACCGGAGCTCGTCGAGGCAGCCATTACACAGTTGAGGACCCTGCCATTTTATCACAGCTTTGCGGGAAAGACTGTCAATCCGGCGATTGACCTTGCAGAAATGCTGATCAAATCGGCGCCACCAGCAGGGCGCAACAGCCAGATGAGCAAGGTTCAATTCGCTGCGTCTGGTTCCGAGGCAAATGACACAGCCATAAAGATGGTCTGGTATTACCATGCCGCCAAAGGCACGCCTGAAAAGCGCAAGATCATCAGTCACAAACGCGGCTATCATGGTGTCACCATCGCTGCTGCTAGCATGACAGCATTACCCTACGCCCAGGATGGCTTCGGCCTGCCGCTGGATTTTGTCAAACACACAACAACCCCTGATTACTATGACTGTGCTTTAGGGGGCGAGAGTAAGGCCGATTTCGTTGCGCGCTGTGCCGGTGAATTGGAGGCCTTGATCCTCGCCGAGGGACCGGAAACGGTCGGCGCCCTTTTTGCGGAGCCGGTGATGGGTGCTGGCGGCGTGATTATCCCACCAGCCGGTTACTTTGCCGTCATCAGGGAGGTGCTGCATAAATATGATGTTCTGCTGGTTGCAGACGAGGTTATCTGTGGTTTTGGGCGAACCGGCAATATGTGGGGCTCACAGACAATGGATGTACAGCCGGACATGTTGACCTGTGCCAAGGCTCTATCGTCAGCCTATCTGCCGATCTCAGCAGTAATGATATCCGACCATGTCTATGGTCCACTTGCGGAACAGGCCGAACAGCTGGGAATTTTCGGACATGGTTACACCTATTCGGCACATCCGGTCTGTGCCGCTGTGGCCCTACGCACCCAGCAACTGATCGCAGAGCGGGATGTTATCGGCCATGTTCGCCGGATTGCACCGGCTTTTGCCGCACGTGTTGAGCGGTTTGACAGGTTTGATTTCATCGGCAATGTTCGCGCCATAGGATTAATTGGTGCAATGGAATTTTGCGCTGATAGACGCAGTGGAGAAAAATTTGATCCCTCCCACAAAATTGCTGCCAAAGCCGTTGCCAAGATACAGGAACACGGCGTGATTCTGCGGGCGCTACCCGGTGATATTGTCGGTTTCTGCCCCCCCCTGATTATCACAGAAGACGAGCTTCATGATTTGTTTGATCAGGTTGAGTTGGCGATGGACGCCATGCAGTCAATCGCTGATGAGATTCGAAAATAGATTTATTTCGGCAGGTCTGAACATGAGTATTGCCTCACTGCGCGACATTCTGGAACCGGCACGAACCGGGCGCTATGGCATTGTCGGCTTTGTCGTTTTGGGCTGGGAGGATGCGCTGGCTTATGTCGCGGCTGCCGAGGCTCTGCAAACTCCAATTATCTTGCAGGCAGGTCCCGGCTTCCGGCGGCATATGCCGGTAGAGGTATCCGGCCCCATGTTCAGGCATCTGGCGGAGACAGCTTCAGTACCGATTGTTTGTCATATCGACCATGCGACCAGCTTTGAGGAGTGCGTGGTTGGCATTGATCATGGGTTTTCCTCTGTCATGTTAGACGGCTCACGCCTCGCGCTAGACGAGAATATCAGAAAAACTGTAAAAGTAGTTGAGCTTGCGCACCGTTATAACGTGTCAGTAGAGGGTGAAATCGGCTTTGTTGGCTATGACTCCGGGGAAGAATCGGAAATGACAATTCCAAGCGATGCAGCGCGATTGGCATCCGAGGCAGGGCTCGACGCACTGGCCGTTTCGGTTGGCAATGTGCATCTCCAGCAGGCAAAAAAAGCCGACATCAATCTACACCGTCTTAAAGAAATTGAAGCGGTTGTTCCCTGCCCGTTGGTGATACATGGCGCATCCGGTGTGCCAATAGAGATGCGACGGTATCTGGCAACGCAAACCGGTGTCTGCAAATTCAATGTAGGCACTGAGTTCCGCCAGTGTTTTGGCACTACGCTTCGCTCAGTGCTGGCAACAGAAACAGAGTTGTTTGATCGGATCTCCATTCTGAACAAGACCCGCCAGCCTTTGCAGGCCATTGCCGAGCAGGCAATTGAAAATTTGCGCCCAAGTAATGGTGACTAATTGCTTTAGGTTTTATAATTAATTTACTGTTAAATATAGGTTTTTGATATGCATTTTGATCCGCGAAACGACAAATGCCCGCTGCCATACTCACCCTTCAAATCCTGTACCGTGCCGCGACCAATTGGCTGGTTATCGACAATTTCATCCAAAGGAGTGGTCAATCTGGCACCCTATAGCCAATGGCAGAATCTGACCTTTGACCCGCCAATGGTCATGTTTGCTGCAAACCAATTGAGCAGTGGTGAGCGCAAACACACCGTTGTCAACGCCGAGGAAACAGGCTGGTTTGTTTGGAACATGGCGACCTATGATCTGCGCGAGGCTGTCAATATCTCGGCGATGGAATTGCCTGCCGACATCAATGAATTTGAACGCGCTGGTGTCACCCCGATCAGCAGCATTGATGCCCCCTGCCCACGCGTCAAGGAGAGCCCGGCACATTTCGAATGCCGCTATATGTCAACCCACAGGTTGCGTGGCAACTCCTCGCACGGCTGGGTTGAGGTGGTCTATGGCGAGGTTGTCCGCATTCATGTCAACGATGATGTAGTGACAACAGATGGCAAGCTGGACATCCCTCGCATCAAACCCTTGGCGCGGCTTGGCTATTATGACTATACAGCTGTAACGGACGTGTTCGAAATGCGGATTCCAGGAGCATCGGGCGCTGCAACTGCTGGTTTGGAGGGCAAATCAGACTAAGGGAGCCACAACTGTCTTTTTAACCATCATCCTGCCCGGCAAATTCACTTGAAGGTGCCCAAAGATTGATACCCGCGTCGTCGGCGAACTTGTCAATTTTGGCAAGTTCATCAGTGCTGAAATCAAGATTTTTGATGCAAGCAATGCAGTCGCGGATCTGCTCGCTGGTTCGCGCGCCAATCAATGCTGCCGTGATCTGGCCCACGGGCTGCGCGCGTAGCACCCAAGCCAGCGCCATCTGCGCCAATGTCTGACCACGCTCGGCAGCGATGCTGTTTAACCCACGTATCCGTTCCATGGTCTCTGGCTTGATAAAACTGCTTGAGAGCGAGCTATTGTCACTGACCCGGCTTGTTGAGGGAATATCAACAAGATATTTTGATGTCAGCATCCCTTGCGCCAGCGGTGAGAAAGCGATTGACCCGGCGCCAACATCGCCCAATGTCTCCAGCAAACCATCCGCCTCAAGCCACCTGTTGATCATCGAATAGCTTGGCTGATGAATTAGCAGCGGCACACCCATCTCGCGGAGTATTGCCGTAGCCTCCCGCGTGCGCAGACTGTTATATGAGGAAATACCCACATACAACGCTTTGCCAGCGCGCACGGCTTGTGCAAGTGCGCCCATTGTCTCCTCAAGAGGTGTTTCCGGATCAAAGCGGTGCGAATAGAATATATCAACATAATCCAGCCCCATCCGGGTCAATGACTGGTCGAGGCTGGCCAGCAAATATTTGCGACTGCCCCAATCGCCATAGGGTCCGGGCCACATATCATAGCCCGCCTTCGTTGAAATGATCATCTCGTCACGATAGGGAGCCAGATCCTGTGCCAATATCTGGCCAAATGCCGTCTCAGCACTCCCATGCGGTGGGCCATAATTATTCGCCAGATCAAAATGGGTAATACCAGCGTCAAAAGCGGTCAGACACATGTCTCGTTTGGTTTCATGCGGGGTGGTCCCACCAAAGTTGTGCCATAGGCCGAGGGAAATGACAGGCAATTTCAACCCACTGCGACCACAGCGGCGGTAGACCATGCTGTCATACCTATCTGCGGTGGCCTGATATTGCGTTTCCATTCCCATAAACTGTCTCCGTGATAGAAATGGTGGGTCTGAACTACTGTTAAGGTAGCGGCAAACCCAGCCAAATAAAACAGCGTTGCTGCCGCACCAACATTTTCTAAGGGAAAAATTTGTGGCAGATTGACCCCAGGGACAAACAAATACAGCGAATTTCTGTTTTATGATGAAATTTTTACAGCGAATGCAGCGTTTGACGATTGAGCGCAGGATTAATAAAACTTACGCGAAAAGGCTGGCCGCAAAGGGCAGTCAACCCGAGGGTGTTTTCTGGAATTCAGAAGCCAATCAGACCAACCGCTTCGTGACTCTGCTTGCCCTTGTAAATACGGTGACCATTGACAGGCCTATGGCGGGCAAGGCCGGATACCCTGTTTCAATAGCAGAAATCGGCTGCGGCTACGGAGCGCTTTATCGCTATCTGCAGCAAAGAGATGCGCCTGACCTATGGCGTTATCACGGTGTCGATATCAACCCCGCGATGATCGCCGCATGTCGACGGAATTTTCCAAAAGAAATTGCCCTATTCAAGGTTGCCGACAGGCCACAGTATGTAGTTGATTTCAGTATCTTTTCCGGAACCTATAATCTGACGCCGGTTGAAGATTGTGAACAATGGCTTGGCTATATCCTTCAAGGGCTGCAGAATTGCTGGACACTTTCACGCCGGGGCATGGTGCTCAACTTCCTATGCGCACCAGAAGCTAAGATCAGCAAGAAAATCTACTACACCAACAGGCAAAATTTCATTACTGCGGCAACCCAGCATTTTGGGCCAACGATCTCAGTGCCTACCAAAGATGTTGCCGGTGATTTCAGCTTTCTGATCAGCCGCGACTCGTAATCATGCCGATTGCGGCATGGCGACTATTTGAAAATCTGCCCTAGATCATAGATCACAATAGCAATTTCCGACTCCAGTGGAAAAGAGAGCATGCCCATCACATCATAACCAAGCAATGCTGTCATGATGTAAAAGCGAATCATAAACAGGAACCGCGCGATATAGAGTGGGCGCAACCGGTCAACGAGAAAAGATGGTGTAAGCCGGGACATAGCCTTGATCATTGGGTCTGTCACCTTGACAAAGGCCCGCATGAAAAAGAAATCAGAATTTTCCGAGACAAAAATCGCCATGCCAAACCGGCTTTCAAAACAGTTCAGATGCAGTTTTTGAATGGGCACCGATTGCCAATCAACTAAAATCCGAAGATGAGGAGATCATCCGAAATTCAATTCATTTGCGCTGGATTGGCGTTCGCCGCGGTCTTAAACACACGCTCGTGCCTGACTTCCCAGTCTAAACACCACGGATATGTGGCTTACAATATGTTTTTATGAGAAATTACATATGGTTTATCACACGCGACGCCTATGCCGCGACCGGGTAATCACGCACAAAAACCATCGTCTGCGCGTCCGACCTATCAGGTTGAAATTCGTAGCCGCCACTCGTAAAACCTGCCAGTCCCTCGGATGTGGTAACCCTGTGCTGAATCACGAACCGTGCCATCGCACCGCGTGCTTTTTTCGCGAAAAAGCTCACAATTTTTTCCTTGCCGTGTTTGCGTTCTTTGAACATCGGCGTCATCACAGGAATGGTAAGTGCCTCCATGTCGACAGCGCCGAAATATTCCTGTGATGCGCAATTAACAAGCGCGGTAGCGCCCGTTGCCGCAGCCTGTGCATTAAGTGCCTCCGCCAGTTCGCGCCCCCAATAGGCGTAGAGTGAGGCGCCCTTCTCAGTTGGAAGGCGGCTTGCCATTTCCAGTCTGTAGGGCTCGATTGCGTCGAGTGGCCGCAAGATGCCGTAAAGACCCGACAGGATTCGCAGGTGATTTTGCGCCCACGCCATTTCATCCGGATCGAGTGAAGTGGCCTCAAGGCCCTGGTAGGTGTCACCAGCAAAAGCCAATGCAGCCGGTTTTTTCTGTTGCTTCCCAAAAGCGCCGAAACGCTCTGCATTCAACTGCGCAAGGGATAGGCTTAATCCCATGAGCTTTTGCAGCTCCTCAAGGCTGAGTTTGTCCGCAACTGCCGCCAGCTCACGCGCCTGCTTGGCAAAAACTGGTTCGGTGGGCAGAATGTCCTCAACCGGTTCCATATTCATTTTTTTTGCGGGCGAAACGACGACCAACATATTTGCACTCCACTAACCCTTGACGAAAACTTTCGCTTTTAAGGTAGGGCGTATCCCATCAAAGGTCCAGGAAGCCCAGCGAATTTTTGCAATACGATGAAACCGGCACCCCGGATCACACTCTGAACAGTGTCTCCTTGAGATCTGGCAACACTTTGCCCCAGAATACCTATTTGCGCAATACCTTAAGGTCTGCATAAACCCAATGGGTGTAATGATCGAGGAGCGCTTCAACGGTTGGTATATCACCTTTCCGGGACATTGCCAGAACCTCATCCAACTATGACCTCGCCTATTCTAAGGGATCGCCAGGCAATTGTTGATGTGGGCTGATACCAAATGCGATCTTCCGGAAATATCGTTTCCTCGCCACAACTCAAATCAGAACATGAAACGCGTCATATTGGAAAATGGTAGCTAGCGTTGCGCCAAGTTAAAGTTATGGCACAGGCCGCTCAAACGGCAGGTTTCACCAGCCAAAAATCATTGATAGAAACATATTAACCAACAATTCCCGGCAATTAAAAATTCAATGACCGTGGGTAAACGACGTTATTGGCAACGATATCGCAGGTAAAATATTTTAGGTTATATTTTTTCGCACAGCGTTTGGTGGCACCGCATCAATAACGGGTGGAAGCAGCGAAAGAACAGGGCTGTGACTCACAACAATATCCAAACAAACTTCTCAGACAATGTTTGCCTGTTTAATGCACAAAAAAGCATCAGGGAGACATGTCCCCGGTGTTAGCGTCCTTTTGTGATATCTTTTGGGTGGATTTACTCGCCCCATATTCCAGCAAATTCATAGACCACTGCTGGCTCACTTCCCAAAACCCAGGCATCATTTCTGGGTGAGATGGCGTAGGCATCGCCAGCATTGTATGTAGCTTCGCTTCCATCATTGCACTTGCAATGAACTGAGCCAGAAACAATTCTTCCTGTGTGTGTCGCCTGACAGCTATCCGT
>CACCQD010000032.1 GCA_902547925.1 uncultured SAR116 cluster alpha proteobacterium
TTTACTTCTACAGTTTTTTTGAGTTGGCAAGGTCTAGTGGTCACAACATGTACCTTATCTCCAAGGAAAATTGCCTCCTCCAAATCATGGGTAATGAAAAATATGGTAACACCCGTACGATCATAGGTTTCCAAAAGAGATTCATGCATGATCTGTTTCGTCAATGCGTCCATAGCGCGGTAAGGCTCATCTAGCAGCAAAACTTTTGGATTGTTGATCAACGCCCTGACTATTTCCGCCCTTCTTGCCATTCCTGAAGACACCTCTCCGGGGTAACGTTTCAGAAAATTACCCAAACCAGCTTCAGCAAGCATATCACCGGCTTTGCTCATGGCCTCATTGCCCCCCAAAGTTTTCTGCACCGTTGGGCCATACGCTACGTTTTCCTGGAGAGTTTTCCACGGGAACAAAGCACCATGTTGGAATACAACCATTCGATCAGCGCCTTGCGCGGCGATCGGCTTTTCTGGGCCACACAGCAGCTCCCCATCAAGATGTATGCTGCCTTCAGTAATCGAATGAAAACCCGCTATGGCATTTAGGAGAGTTGTCTTTCCGCAACCCGAAGGACCGACAATCATACAGACCTCGCCGCCCTCAATTTCCATGGAGCAGTCATCAACAGCTTTGACGTTCACACCCTCCGGGTCATAAACCTTTGTAACATTTTTAATACTAAGAGCGCCCAGTCTCGGAGAACTTTTGGTGTTTTTTGACATCAATTTTGACCTTAATTTCTGTTATCGGCCTTGCTGATTAAGCTCTTTCACGTGCCAAGCCATCAGCCTATTACCCAGCATCCGCACAAGTGCAGAACTAAAATACCCAATGAAACCAAGAGTAATCATCGCAATAACCATTGGGACAGTGACGTTGTTCATGTACGCGTCAACAATCAAATAACCCAAACCTAGATCTCCAGATACCATCTCTGCTGCAACGAGCGAAAACCAAGCAACTCCAATTGAAATTTGTAGGCCGGTAAAAATGAACGGCAACGCCCCGGGAACAACGACGTTTTTAAAAACATCCCACCTACTCGAACCGAGACATCCCGCTGCCCTGAAGTATTCCTCATCAATCGAGTCCACACCCAGCATTGCGTTCAGCGTCGTAACAAAAAACGATGCCAACGTTGCAAGAAACAAAACAGGTCCTTCAAAACCCGGAAGAAGCAAAATTGAAAGTGGCACCCAAGCCAAAATTGGTATCGGCCGCAACACCTCAATAAGAGGGAAAATGAAATCCCTTATTGACCTAGACCATCCCATGAAAAGTCCCAAAGGCACACCAAAGCCTGTGGCAATACCAAACGCAATCAAAATTCTGCGGCAGCTAACGACGATATGATCGTAATATTCCTCGGTGAAAATTGATATGCCCTGGAAAGGCGTGGTTGAGAACCAGTCCTTCGACACAGCCACAGGCCCGGGTAATTTGGTAAATCTCCATATTTCCAAACCCTCGCAGAGCACCCAGTACGTAAACAGCCATAAGCCTATGCCCATGAGTGTCAAATATGGGTCCAACCTACTAAAAAACTTCTTCACTCTGTAGGTAAACAATTCTAACCCTTGAGGTTCAGTTATTGTCTTTTGCTGATTTGTGGCTGGCGAGCTTGCACTCATTTGCTCTCTCCATTCGGATGTTGCTGTTTAAAATTAACAGCATGAATGTACGCATTTTCATGGATAAACGGGAAAAGAATTGGGGTCCAGAATGCCCTGAACCCCAACACATAGTTTTATTTGGCTACGATACGTCCAACAGGCGTGGAAAGACCACGCTTCTCAAGAACACGTTCAGCAAACTGACCCATCACACCCTCTGGGCGAATCTGCGCTGCTGCGGCAGGCTTTTTCTTGAGACTGTACAAGAAAGCAGTCGCATCCCGCAGCAAAGATTTTGCGTCGTCACTGATAACGAAATCCAGCTGTAGCTTCGTTGTTCCCGCCATTGGCGAATCGTAAAGGCTGGCTTTAAGCACCGACTGATCAATTTTTTCAGTCTGGGCCTCTGCCATCGCTGCAATTGCATCAGCATTTGCCGGGTCAGCAACAAACTCTTGAGCGTCCAACTCAGCTTCCAACCAACCCATGACGGCGTCCGGACGTTGGGAAATCAAGTCATTAAGCATCACCATGAATGCACCGTCTTGCGCTCCAAAATCCTCACCTGAGGCAGCACGCCGAGCAATACCGGCAGAAACCATTTTTGAAGCTGTAGGCTCCCAGATGGCGGCTGCATCAAGCTTGCCTGCACGGAAGTTAGTAGTGATGACCTCAATGTTCTGGTTCAAGTATTTCGCAGGCTTAATACCAGCTTTTTTAAAGGCCAGCTGTGCAAACCTGTCTGTACAAGCTCCATGCGGCGCGGATGTGACTTTTCCATCCATCCACTTTACAGCCTCCACACCATTCGCAAATTGCGGAGCATCATTTCTTACCAAGAAGATGTTGCATTGCTGCTTTGATGTTCCAAGCGCAGCTACAATTCGGATATCAGTGCCGCCTCGCTCAGGCAGATACTTAAAGGTGGAAGCAATCGCTGGCATATCACCCATGTACCCGATGTGCTGCTTCTCACCAGCCATCGCGTTCACGATAACAGACCCTTGGAGACCAACTTGAAATTCAGCTGTCGATCCCGCAGGTAAATGATTCTTCCAAAAAGACTTTCCGTTATTGACGACTCCGGTCCATGATTCTGTGTAATACGGCTGGTAACCGATGACGAGGTCAACAGCTTCTCCGCGCTTTCCAAAATCTACTCCGGCGGAAGCAGTTAACGGCGCTAAACCCACCGCTGCCGCAATCGTCAGTGCTTTTACATTACTAATGTTTTTCATCTATATTTCCTCCCTAATGGTTCAACAGACATCGTTTTTATCAGAAATCCAAAATGGATGAGCTTTACAGTTTAGCTGACAGCCTGCTCGGCTGTTCGGCTTAATAACATTTCAACGATCCATCGTGACTATTCGATCCTAACGTGCCGTCTCTCTAGTTTTACAGCCGTTTTTATTATTATTGCTAACAATACTAGGTCTGATTTGTACACGCTATCAAGCGTCCTTCTAATTCGCAACTCTTATCAAGTGATAGAGAACTATGCTATTTGGAGACATTGTTTTAATGGAGCAGGTGTTTATTTTAATTAATACCAAAATCTAGGCTCTGTTTATTGATTTGGAGCCAAGTATATAAGAAAAACAATACTTTGAGGGTGTGTGGAAGACAATGGAAACAAACAAACAAATTCCTGAAAAGGGTGCATACGAGGCCTCCTCGAAAAATTCGTTTGGTGATGGAGCAAAGGCAAGCAAGCAGCTCTTCATTGAGGAGCAGCAAAACATTTTAAAGAATATTTGGGTCCCAGTGTGCCACGAATCGGAAGTGCCCGAGCCCTATGATTTTAGAACGAGCAGCATCGGCAACGAAAATATAATCGTATGCAGGGCGCCAGATGGCAAAATCAATGCTCTTTTAAATGTTTGTCCGCACAGAGGGATGCTAATTGAGCGCCGGCCTCAAGGCAGCTTTTTAGAGGGACAGGCCTCCGGTAATCCAAAAAGAATAACGTGCATGTTCCATGCTTGGCAGTTCGACATGCGGGGTAACTGTGTTTACGTCGCCCGCGAAAAAGAAGGTTATCAGGATCGGTTTTGTAAAGATGACGCAGGTCTTCGGCGTCTAAGATGCAACGTAAATTTTGGCGGTTTCGTGTGGGTAAACATGAACGACCAGCCGGTTGCGTCGCTCGAGGAGTGGGTTGGCGACGCGTTCTCATCATTAGAAGGGAAAATAAATTCCACCCCCCTAGAAGTAGTTCACTATCGCAAGGAATTTATTGACACGGATCTTAAGGCTCAGCTGCTCAAAACGCCTGAGAAAGTCGACATACACTCGAAACACTCTTTTTTCAACTTTGGCCATTTTATGACTGAAGACAGGCGGACGGGAGCCAACACAGACCGGAAAAAGAATTCTTTTCCAACGCCCGATGCAATGCAATCAATTCGGGTCAACTTATTTCCGGGATTTTCGTTCCATTTGGATGGCCCATCACTAAATGTGGCGACGGTTACCCCTGTGAATGAAAACCGCCTTATGGTTGAGCACAAAAGCTTGGTGCCTCAAGTCGAGAGCGAGACGGACCGAAGTACCAGAACACGTTTTTATAACGCTAATTCTGGTCCATTCAAGGCAATGGGGCATGATAAGCCGAAAGCAGCAGTGCAAAATGAAGAAAAAAAACAAGCTGTAGCCGATCATTTGCTGAATGAGTGGTCGCGTTGGATGGACCAACATCCTGATGGTGAAAGTCGTCTTTCGGATTTGACAATGCGACGGAGAAGAAATGCAATCCTCGATAAGGACGAAGATTTGATTGGTCCAAAAGTCGTCGTTATTGGTGCAAGCCACGCCGGTATTGCCCTCGCCGACAGGCTCAGAAAAAATGGCTTTAGTGGAAAAGTTGCAATTTTTGATAGACAAGTCGGTGGGCCAATGGAGAGGCCACCTCTTTCAAAAGGCTTTTTACTTGGGGGAGGCGAAACTGTTGAGTCCAAATCACTGTTGCGCCAGAAGAAATGGTATAAAACAAATAAAGTGCGCTTGAACACTCAAACTAGCGTGCAGGCTATTGATGTAAAAAATAAAACCGTAACTGTTAACAACGATGATATAGTCAAGTACGATAAGCTTGTTATTGCGAGTGGGGCAATTCCCAGAGAACTTCCTGACACAGTTGGTATGGGAAATTCCTTTACCCTCAGACAACCTTCCGATGCAAATGCGATACGCCAAGCTGCCAATAATGCAGACTCAGTCGTTATCATTGGAGGGGGCTACATTGGCCTTGAAGTTGCGGCATCACTTCGAAAAAAGGGTATGGATGTAACCGTGATCGAGGCGGCTAGCCGTATACTTGCCAGGGTCGCTAGCCAACCTCTTGCAGACCACCTTGAGCAATTACACAGAGATAACGGGGTGACTGTGTTCACAGGCATTGGAGTGGAAAAAATAAATAAGGAAGACGGTAGTTTCGAAAGTGTCACTCTTTCCAACGGAGAAAAAATTAAGGCAGATATGTTAATCACTGGAATTGGGGTTTTTCCAGACAGTAAGTTGGCTGCAGAGGCAGGAATCGAAACACAACGAGATGACGGCGGCGCTATTCTAGTCAACGAGATGATGCAGACAAGTGATGAAGATGTCTTCGCTATTGGGGATGTTGCAATCCGCCGTGACCAAGTTATTGCCGTAGAGTCTGTGCACAACGCCCAAGAGACAGCCTCAATTGCTGCCGCGGCGATCACAAATACTTTGGCCCCAACGTTACAAACCCCCTGGTTTTGGTCTGATCAATACGACACTAAACTCCAATCGGTTGGCATCGTCCCTGTTCAAGACGAGGAGGTTTATCAAGTGGTAAGGCCAAGCAAAAGAGAACACGGCATGTCTTTTTGGAGCTACAAAGGTTTGGAACTAGTCGCTGTCGAGGTAGTGAATGATCCCGCAACGTATATGGAAGCCCGGCAATGCTTAGACACGAAGCGCTCTCCAGACCCCAGCCAGATATCCAGCCTCTCATACTCGCCTATCGACAGCGGCGGAGGTAGGTCGTAATAAATTGTCAAAAAGTCACCCAATAATTTAGGTGGTTCCTTTTTATGGCCAGATCAGGGTGTTTCATGGAAGCGCGCCCAAAACTTTTGTATATAGATGGAGGATACATTCGGTATGACACACGAAAGCCAAGCAAATATGGAAAAGAGCATAGAAAAACTAATTTACCGAGCTGCGCTGGCTTTGGATGACCATAACTGGGATGATTGGTTCAAACTCTGTGACAACGAATTTTCATACTCAATCACGTCTTTTAGCCCTGAAATAAACAAAAACATGACTTATTTCAGCGGAAATAAGAAAGAGTTGAAAGGCTTAATGGACATGCTGCCAAAGCATAATACTGATCATTCACCACTACACCGCCACACATCAGTCTACACAGTAGATGTCGCGGATGATGGAAAAACAGCCGATGCCATCAGTTCTGTAACTATCTATCAAAATATGCTTGATGGCATCAATTCACACATTGACTCGGGCGAAAGCAGGCTATTTGTGATTGGAAAATATATAGATAAATTTAAAATTACTGATGGCACTCCAAAGTTCATGAGCCGCGAAACAAAAATTGATAATAGACGGCTAGACAAAGGATCACATTGGCCACTTTAGCGGCATTTTTTTGAATATCTTCGGCCAGTGAAACGGTGCCACTGTTTCATGATTAAAGAAGGAAAACGTCATGGCTTGGACAAAAGTCTGTGAACAGAGCGAAATACCCGAGGGATCGATAAAAAAAGTTTGGGCGAGAATCGGTGGTGGCATTCCTATCGCAGTCGCTCATCATAAAAACGGCTATGTGGCAATTCCCCCAGTTTGCCCACATTTAGAGGAACCACTAGACGAATCGGGCTTGGTTGTGGGCTGCAAATTGACTTGCACAAAGCATCTGTGGTCCTGGGATTTGGAAACGATGGCATTGAAAGACGAGGCCGAGCTACCACTCAAAACTTATGACATAAAAGTCGAAGATGGAAACTTAATGGTATACGTCACAGAGCAGTTAGAATACACCTTTGATGAGGATGAAGATATTGATGAGGCTACTTTTTTTGATGATGACGATGACGATATCTGGTAGCCAATACTGCTAATATAGGCTAAAGGTGAGAATTTTGAACAACCGCAATAAACGGCCTGAACTCGCAGTTTTTCAAACGAAGAAATACCGTGATGCTCGTGTTGAGGCGCACAATGCCCTTTTTTGGATGGCGAGAGCGTCGCATAGCTTCCTTGAACCAACGCATGAAAATAGCCATCTAAGCCTCATTTGGGATGAAGATAAGAGTGATTTCCGAACAAGGCTTTTAGTGGACGGGTGTCGGATAGGTATACACCTGCCTGAGTTGGAGCTTTATTTCTGTGAAAATGAAGAAAAGGTGCCTCACAGTTTCTGGCTTGACGACAGAACACCCGCTTTTGTAGAGGCTTGGTATCTGGTTGAGTTCCTTCACAGAGGTATAGATCAAGAAAGATTTTCAACAGCTTTGCCGTTTGAGTCTCCGAATATGTTGATGGGGGACACAGAAGATCACAATGCATCTTTGTTCAAAACAGAACTGTCTGCGATGAGTGAGTGCCTTAGATACGCAATTAATATTTTGAAGATAGTTGCAGCACAACTTTCGAAGGATAAAGATTTTGCGGATAATAGAAGTCAGATCACATTGGAGCCGCAGTCATTCACCTTAATTACAAAGGCCAATTTATCGACAGCGGATGGAAAAAGGGTTTTGGTTGGGTTCAGTGTAGGGGACCACTTACGTCCCACTCCCTTCTTCTTCATCAAAACTGGCGAGTTAGACGCTGGCTCAAAGAACCACCTACTGGATTACAGTCCCAGTAACATAATACCTCTACAGTCTATCAGCGATAATAACATTTCAGAGGAAGATCTTGTTGGGGGTTTGGTGAGTTTAGCATCCGGCATGAGTTTTGCATCTGGGTTAAACAAACCTTAACAAGTATTTTCGGCTATTAGGAGCGACATGTTTTTCTATTAGCTCGCAACTATTAGCCGATTTACTAGCTGCCAAACTTGAAGATTGACAATGCAACGGCTGGCGGTGACAATTGCCCTAGTGAATCGGTGGAGATTCCCCCGAGTTTTGAGCTTAGTTGCGATGTAATTCATAGGAGAGCCACATGGCACCAAGAAATCACAAAAATTGGTTAAGCACTCCGAAAGTTGAGCATATCTCAAGCGAGTGCTACAATAATTATAGTATCTACGAGCAGGAAATCGAACAAATTTTCGCAAAAGTGTGGGTGCCGATGTGCCACACAAGTGAAATGTACAACGATGGAGATTTTCGCTCTACACAAATCGCTCATCAAAACGTAGTGGCTCTCAACGTAAAAGGGGACATTCAGGTATTTTTGTGCCCATCGATTGATAGGCCCTCAGGGAATGGTCTCAATACAGACGGATTGAAAAAGCTTCACAGCGAAGTCAAGCACGGCGGCATGATTTGGACTACACTTGATCCAAACCCTTCTCAAAGCGTGGAAGAGTGGACATGTGGGGCCTTTGACTGCATTGCCGATGCAATCGATACAGAGGAAATGGAAGTTTTCCACTATCACAAGGCCATAATCGACACTAATTACAAGCTATGGCACGACACTAACAGCGAATTTTATCATGATTTCATGCACTATTTTAACCGCGTGTCTGGTTTCAACGACGAATATTTTGCTAGGAAAAATATACCTTTTGATAATGGGCACGTAAATGTGAGCACTTTTACGGTGAATTATGAGGAGTATGAGGGTTTTGAAGATCGGGGAGAGTTGTCCTTTCCTAACCTCCCACCAAATCAGTGGTATATGGTGGATTTGTTCCCTGGGTTTAACTTTAACCTCCGCGGAAACGCCTACAGAAGTGACACTGTGACCCCACTTGGGCCAAATCGTGTTCTCATTGAATTTCGTGGTTACGGTTTGAAAAAAGACACACCTGAAGAACGCAACACACGTGTCAAAGCCCACAACTCGATATGGGGGCCTTTTGGACGTAATTTACATGAAGATTTAATTGGGGTTGCGGGTCAAGGGACCACCATGAGGGAGGGCACTGAAGCGCGAAACATCCTTCACGGGCGTCACGAAAACTCTACGATACATGATGAAGTTGGAATGAGGCATTATTACGAAGCATGGGGTAAATTTTTAGGCGTTAGCCCAATGAACCCTCTTGCTATGTTGCAGGAAAACGTGCAGGCAGCAGAATAATAATTATTTTTAAACAGATTAATGGGTGGAAATTTAATGTTTCCACCCATTTTTTTGAGCACAGATTTGTGAACATACACGTTGCGAATTTCCAATCCGTTATCCACGTGTTTCTTAAATGGGTCAGTAAAGGTAATTTTGCAGCTCGCCTGTTTCAGCCAAGGATTTTGCGATCTTCTCAGCTATACTTGGCATTGGCATTATATTATCTGTTTTTACCCAGAAGAGCGACACACCCTTTTCAACTAGCGGCTCCTTCAGCAACAAAGCTTTCGTGCCATTGAGCATGCCCGGCATTCTTGTAAAATGTGTAGGTATGATTGTACACAACTCTGTGTACTGAGTTTGAAACATCAGATGCAAAATCGACTCTGATTCAATTCTAGGTGTAACCTCACACCCTAAGCCTCTGAATATGGTATCGGCTAATTGGCGTTCGTGCATCGATGGACTTAACATTGCGAATGGTAATTTGGCAGCTTCGTTCCAAGAGATATCGTCCATACTTTCAAATTCGTAGGAGTCTGGAACGAGCAAGCTCCATGTTTCCTTAAATATTGGCTGAGCGTTACACCAAGACATTTCAGCCTCGTAGTCATCATATGTGATTGCGCAATCTAGCGCGTATTTATCAAGGCTCACTTTCAATTCTTCATTTCCAACAAAAAGCACGTCCACACTTAGACCCGGGTAGGCCGCTCTTATTCGTTGCAAAATAATTGGAAGAACTGGGGACATCGATGGCATGGCTCCAATCCGCAGTCTTCCCTGCAAATTGTCTTTCATTTCACCAATTTCATCATGCATCGCATTAAAATTAGCTAAAATTAAACGCGCCCACTTCGACACTTTTTTCCCCTCTTCAGTGATGCCATACAACCTTTGGCCACGGCCACGTTTGAAAAGGGTAATACCGAGCTCACTCTCAAGTTGCTTGATGCCATTTGAAAGGCTGGGCTGCTTAACATTGCACTTTTCAGCTGCGCGGCCGAAATGATCCTCCTCAATAACAGCAATGAGATATTCAAGTTGTCGAAGAAACATTGTTCGCTCCCCAAAATTTGGCGGCGTGAAAAACCAAAGTGACATTCTATAAAAAATAATAGAGCTTATCGATAATTAAATGTCAACATCATAGGCAATAGCTAAATATGCAATTTCAAATTGTTTAAAATGAGTGCTCCTACATCAACTGCAACCAAAAGTCAGGTAGTCTTGACAGATGATCGACAATTGTCCCACCTGTGACGTCCATTGAGAGAAGAGTGTCATTTATGGAATTAATTACAAATTCGTCCCTTATTTATATCGCTTGCGGGTTGAGTTCTGGAATTCTAATCGGGGCAGTGGGCATTGGTGGAGTAATTCTTGTACCGTTACTGACTTTTATTGTTGGCGTGGACATCTATCACAGTATCGCGGCAAGTATTTTTTCATTCATGATTTCAGGGTCAGTAGGGACAATAATCTATCTGAGAAGGGACCCTACCTTGTGGAGGCAGGTAAAACTTGTCTGGATTGGAGCGGTCCCAGCGACACTTGCCGGGTCATTCTTGCTATCTTATTTCACCGAAGAAATTCTAACATTGCTCATCGCGGGCCTAACCCTCGTGTCAGGTGGAAAAGAGTTTTTCGTCAACAAGAGATTACCAAGTTTAGATATTTTCCCCATTAGTGACAGAAAATTGATTTGGTTCGCGTGCATAACTGGGTTGATCTCATCACTGAGTGGAACTGGTGGACCGCTAGTTCTGATCCCATTGCTGCTCTGGTTTTCAGCACCAGTAATTGTAACGGTTGCTTTGGCTCAAGCGATTCAGTTGCCAATTTCGATATTTGCTACTGTCGGAAATAGCGTGAATGGTATTCTAGACTTACGAGTTGCTATTCCAATCGCTTTTGGCATTGCCATTGGAACCTTCCTTGGCAGCCACTGGATTAAAAAAGTTCCTGTTAATTATGTAAAAAAAGCTATTGCAGCGTTACTGGTTATCGTCGGCGTGGCGATGAGTTGCTCCGTGGTGTTTTGATTACTTGTGAGAACAACGGCAAAATAGATAGCTTTGGCAGAAAGACTAATAGGCTGGAAAGATTTTATTGTTGGGGGCTTTTCCTTCTACACTGCGCATTGAAAAAATTTGGTGCGTAATGGTTACCAATTTATTTGCTGTTAGGGAGGAAACAGATGGCCGACGTAAAGCCGCGTAGAAAAGTTACCTATAAAACATTGTTGAAAAAGATGGAGGCGGGTGAACCCATCACTCAGCTTGCAGCATACGATTACAGAACAGCCGTAGTCGCCGACCGTTTGGGAATGGACATTTTGTGTGTTTCTGACACTGGCGGTATGATCCTTTTTGGTCACCAAAGCACCACATCAGTTAGCTTTGACGAAGTCATGATGATGTCAAAAGCAATCGATCGGGGGTCACAATATGGCCTAAGAATGGTAGACATGCCATATTGGAGTTTCCACGTTTCTAAAGAGCAAGCGGTTGAAAATGCAGGACGCTTTGTTCACGAAGCTAATGCTGAAGTGATGAAGTGCGAAGGCAACCGTCATCACGTCCCCGCCATCGAAGCTATAGTAAGTGCCGGCATACCAGTGCAGGGTCACATTGGTATAACGCCAATGCGGATGCCACAGCTTGGCGGCTTTATTGCACAGGGAAAAACTGCCAACCGTGCCAAAGAACTAATTGATGATGCAAAGGCAATGTACGATGCTGGTTGCTTCTCGATCTTGTGCGAAGTGACCACCTCAGAAGTTGCAGAATACCTCGCAGAGATATTGCCCGTTCCTGTGATTAGTTTAGGTGCAGGAAATTGTGCCGATGGCGTGCATATTATATCGTCAGATCTTTTTCATCTGTGGGAAGAGCACGTTCCTAAACACTCAAGAATATACACAGACCTGATCCCAATTATGGAAGATGTCATCACGAGATACATGGATGACGTAAAGACTAGAAACTATCCGGGGCCAGAAAACACCATCAAAATGCCCGAGGACGAATTGCGAAAATTTGCCAAAGACATGAAATGGGAACGCAAGCTTGACGAATTGGGTTAGAGCACAAAAAATCTTATAAATACAAATGACTGTAGCTCTTTTTATAAAGTTACGGTCATTTGACCATTTCCCTTACTCGAAAGAAAAAAGCTGGTGCAAAAGGGTTTTTGCTTAAGAGTGCCACCTAATTAATCGACCAAAAATCTGTACTGAAAGGCAAAGGGCTCAAAATTATGAGTTACAAATCAGACATTGAGATTGCGCGCGAGGCAAATATGTTACCGATCCAGCAGATCGGAGCAAAGCTGGATATTCCGGAGAAGGATCTACTGCCATTCGGCCATGACAAGGCAAAGATTTCTGCCGAGTTCATTAAAGCGCAGCGTGATGGCGCAGACGGCAAGCTTGTTCTTGTAACAGCGATTAATCCCACCCCGGCTGGGGAGGGCAAGACAACCACTACAGTCGGTCTTGGCGATGGGCTCAATGCTCTTGGCAAAAAAGCGATGATCTGCATCCGTGAAGCGTCGCTTGGCCCCTGTTTTGGGATGAAGGGCGGTGCTGCTGGCGGTGGGTATGCTCAAGTTGTGCCAATGGAGGAAATGAACCTGCATTTTACAGGTGATTTTCATGCAATTACTTCGGCGCATAACCTGCTTTCGGCGATGATCGACAACCATATTTACTGGGGCAATGAGCTGGAAATCGACCAACGACGTGTTACTTGGCGCCGCGTTGTCGATATGAATGATCGAGCACTACGCGACATCGTTACGAGCCTTGGTGGTATTTCCAATGGATTTCCTCGCCAAGCGGGCTTTGATATCACGGTCGCTTCTGAGGTCATGGCAATTCTCTGTCTCGCACTGGACATTGCAGATTTGCAAAAGCGGCTTGGCGACATCATCGTTGCCTATCGCCGCGACAGAACTCCAGTCTATTGCCGCGATATCAAGGCGGACGGTGCAATGACTGTTTTGCTCAGCCAGGCAATGCAGCCAAATCTGGTTCAGACATTAGAGAACAACCCTGCCTTTGTGCATGGTGGCCCCTTTGCCAATATCGCGCATGGCTGTAATTCAGTGGTGGCTACGACGACAGCATTGAAATTGGCTGATTATGTTGTCACTGAGGCTGGCTTTGGTGCCGATTTGGGTGCAGAGAAATTCATGAACATTAAATGCCGCAAGGCAAGGATTGCGCCCAGCGTCGTGGTCTTGGTTGCAACAGTGCGGGCGATGAAGATGAATGGCGGCGTTGCCAAGGCTGATCTAGGTTCTGAAAACGTTGCTGCGGTGCAGGCAGGCTGTCCAAACCTCGGCCGCCATATCGAGAATATGAAGTCGTTTGGTGTGCCTGTGGTGGTTGCGGTGAACCATTTTGTCACTGACACTGATGCCGAAGTTGCGACCCTACAGCATTATGTGACCGAACAGGGTTCGGAAGCGATTGTCTCAAAACATTGGGAGCACGGGTCCAAAGGAGCATTAGACCTTGCCAAGCGTGTGGCTGAGATTGCCGACGCTAACATGGCAAATTTTGCACCAATCTATCCCGATGAAATGCCACTTCTTGAGAAAATTGAGACCATTGCAAAGCGGATTTACCATGCTGATGAGGTTATTGCAGACCAAAAAATCTGTGATCAGCTTAGACAATGGGAAGATCAGGGATATGGCAATCTGCCTGTTTGTATGGCTAAAACCCAATACAGCTTCAGCACGGATCCGACATTGCGGGGTGCGCCAACAGGCCATAGTGTTCCGGTTCGCGAAGTGCGTTTATCTGCCGGAGCCGGTTTCATTGTTGCTATCTGCGGTGAGATTATGACAATGCCGGGCCTGCCGCGTGTTCCGTCTGCTGAGGCGATCATGCTGAATGATCAGGGCCAGATCGAGGGATTGTTTTAGAAGTGCAGTCTGTTGGAAGGCCGTTATCCCGTCTTTCTTCAAAACAGGCCCAAAGGCTAGTCAAGAAGACCATCTCGGCAAAATATTCAAGATGTAGGACGATTTTGGACCAACAAAATACGAACAGGAATTAAGGGCGTTGCCCAAAGTCAAAAGATGAAAACCATAAAGAGTCTTCCAGAACTGTTCACGTTGATTTTTGCAACTTTTGCTTGCTACCTATTTATCGAGACACAAGTGGATATATCTGGGATAGCCTCATTGGGAGATCTCTCAAGCATTGATCTCATTGTGCTGTCATTTCTATGTAGCGTCTTAATAGCAGTGATCGCCGTGATAGCGGGTGTTGGTGGAGGGGTTATTTTTACCCCGATATTGCTCGCTTTCACATCTATAGATACTCTGATAATTCGTTCTACAGGCCTTGTTGTAGCGATGTTTAGTGGACTCGTGTCAACAGGCCCTCTAATGCGCAAAGGGTTGGCTGATGTAAAGTTGGTCTTCTTAGGGGCCCTTCCGATTATTGTTGGGGGTATGCTTGGCTCGATCTCGGCTATTTCTCTAGCAAAACACCTTGGAGAGACCTCTGACGGAATTGTGAGACTAATGCTAGGGTTGCTGCTTGTGTTTATCGCAATGCTGTTCATTTTTAGCGGTAAGAACATGGAATATCCAACTGCGCGGCCAGCTGACAACCTTGCAATGAAACTCAAGCTTCGACACAGCTACTGGGAAGACTCTCTTAAATCAACCATTAGCTACAAAGCCATCCACATCAAAATGGCGATATTTCTCTTTCTTGTGGTTGGATTTACGGGGGGATTTTTCGGACTTGGTGGTGGTTGGGCGGTTGTACCTGTACTAAATTTAATCATGAGCATCCCGCTGAAAGTTGCAACAGCATCTAGCGGCGTCCTACTTGCTCTCGGAAATGCAGCTGCTATTTGGCCTTACATTAATGCCGGTGCACTTATTGGTGTTGTTGCGGCGCCATGGATGCTTGGGCAGGTGGTTGGTGGTATAATCGGGGCTCACATCCTAGCCTCAGTGAAGGCCTCAATTGTTCGAAACATTCTCATAACGATGCTTTTAGCATCAAGTTTAAAATTGATTGGCAGGGGTATCGAGACTTTAATTGGTATAGATATTCCAGTTTTATAGGAAAACATGATGACAATACGTCGAAAACCTTCAGTTCCAATCTCTGGCGTTGTCTATGGTGAAATTATTTACTGGCTCACTGTTGTGTCATCTTTTGTCGTTCTTCTAGGAACAATAGTCAGCTTTATAGAGGCAGAATCCCTCGTTTCTTCATCTTACATTCTGCAGTCTGTTCTCAATGGCCAGAGCGTTGAAGACCTTTGGAATGGCTCTGGGATTAGGCAAGTTCCAGATATCAGCTTCTATTTAGCCACATTTGGCTTTGGCGAAAGTATAACAATATTGGGGATATCATTTGGTGTATTCAGCGTTATTCCTGCCGTCTTCTGCGCCTCTTACTTTTTGTGGCGTTCAAGAAATAAAGTTTTCGCTGTATCCGCAATATTCGC
>CACCQD010000033.1 GCA_902547925.1 uncultured SAR116 cluster alpha proteobacterium
CGTGCTTGAAGGGATGAGTGGTTGTATTAACAACTTTGATGTGATCATCGTCGAATGCCAAGTTTTAAATACGATCCCAAATGCACCGTGCGTCGCTGATATTATAAAGTTCCTGCACTCGCATGAATTCTCCTTGTACGAAATTCTTGCTATTGGACGTAGGCCTTTGGACGCTTCTTTGGCGGAAGTTGACCTGGCTTTTGTTAAAACGGACAGTGTCTTTAGGAGCGATAATTCATGGACCTAACTTGCAAGGGCCATATTGAAGTCATCTGCAGCGTCAGAAATGCTGAAGCCTTAATTGAAGCCACAGTTTTATCGGTTTTGTCCCAAACATATAAAAATCTCACTCTGACATTAGTGGATGATGGGTCTTCGGACTCTACTCAAAAAATTTGTGTTAGATTAGCCACTGAGTATCCTTGCATAAAATTTCATCAAAACGACAAGTGTCAAGGTTTAACATCAGTTTTGGCAAAGTTTGTTGAAAAAAGCGAAGCGCAATACATTGCACGCATCGACGCTGGCGACTTGTGGTTACCAAAAAAATTGGAAATGCAACTAGCAATATTCGAGTCACAACCTGATCTCATTATCGTTGGCACACAAATAGATTATTTGTCGAACAGTGGGGATTATTTTGGCGCGTCGTGCTTTTCTGAGAATGATAATGACATCAAAAAAAATTTGAAATTACGAATAGGCATCTTTGAACATTCTAGCATAATGTTTAAAAATATAGTTAATTACCGAGTTGAGTTCAAATATTCGCAAGACCTTGATCTTTATTTGCGCTGTGCTGAGATCGGGAGCCTTCATTGTTTGCCAAAAGTTTTGACCAAGTGCCAGGTCAACCTTGAGGGTATCACAATGTTAAAAAAGCCACTGCAACTTAGATATCAGAGGCTGGCATACCGTAGTGCGAAACGTCGGAAGCTTAAGCTTGAAGAAGGTGAATTAAAGATTGTCAACCCAAGTGCTTTTGACCTTTATGTTTGGAGTGTTGCGAAGTTTTTCTGGGCTTCTTACGTGAGATGTAAAACGAGTAATTATTCACCAACAAGATATCTGCCATGGTTGATTTGCGCGTGTTTTATTTACCAACCACTGCTGCGCGATTACTTGCATCGAATTTTTCTCAGAACTGTTGGTAAATTTGTAGGATGACGACACCCGATTTACACACTGCAAAGAAACTATGAGTATCAAGCAATTTGCTTTGTAAAGTATTTTGAAATCTATTTTAGATGAAAACATTACCAAAAGAAAAAGTACTGGTATGGAACCCAGCACCGGGTGTAGGAGATTTTATAGTTCGGATCCCTGCCATAAAGATCCTTTGTAAAAAATTTGATGTAACGCTATATACCGTATTTTTTGGCGAGGACGGTCAGTTTATCAGAAGTTGCCTAGATGGTGTTACTGTCGAGTTAATAGCAGTGAGAGGTGATTACCGGAAAAAGTTAAGTAACAGGATCATTGGTCAAATCCGCGACCTTGTCACAGTACCTAAATTAGGGACCTTTGCTAAATTGATTTTGTTGAGTGAGTCTAATGGACTTATTGGCGTTATAAAGTATTGGTGGATGGCTTCTCATCTATGTAAAGCGCAGGAAAGGTATGTCGTAGAGCCTTCATTTGGCGCATTGTTCCCAAATTTTTCAAACGTTAAAGTTGAAGGTTCTGAGCAGAAAATGACAATGTTCAAAAAATTTGCAGACGTCATCGTTGACCAAGGTAGCGAACAGTGCACAAATTGCGTTGGGAAATTTTTGAACGAACCAAAGCCGATTGACGCCTGTCATAAACAGGTAGTTATTGCTCCAGGTGGAAAGAAAAAAATACAAATCTGGCCATATTATCAGAGCCTTATTCAGGTGCTATCAGATCGTGGCTATGAGGTGACAGTGCTTGGCTCAAAAGACGAAGAAGAGTGGTTGACTGAAATTTCATCAGAAAAACAGACGGTTGTTATTGGAAAAAGCTTGACTAAGGTTAAAACTATTCTTGACGAGGCAACTTTATTAATCTGCAACGACTCAGGTATGTTACATCTTTCGGTTTTAGTTGGAACGCCAGCTATTGCCATTTGCGGTTGGGCAGGTTCAAAGCCCTGGACAGATTATCCTTCGGATCGTGTAATTCAGGTCTTCGCCGACGAAACTAATCTTCTTAAATCTACAGGAAGTGTGACAGGTAATTATCGTTCCAAATGTCTTGCCAGCATCCCTGTTGACAAAATTTTGTCTATTATTGGTCAAACAAATTGATTTAGTCAAAATCAACCTGCTGGATGCCTAAACGGAGTAATGGAATGTTCGTCTTCTGGGGTTTGTTCCCATTGTTAGTTTTAATTTCTCTACTTGTAAAAGGGGGTAGCGCAAGAGCGTTCCAACTCAATCTAATTGCCATGATTTGGAAAATATTTGCAGCATTTATCTGTGCGTGGTTAATCATAAATGTGTGGAATTTTGGTGATCTACCTACCTACTTTACCTTGTCTAAAGAAATTTCCAGCAAATGTATTTTGAGTTACCATGAAAACTTCTGCGAAAGTTATCCTAAAATTGGTATTTATGTCCCTTCTTGGGTGTTCGCACTTTTGTTTTCATTTATGCCTGTTTCTATCTATGGCTTAGCGGTCTTGTCAGGCACCGCATCATTCCTCTTCTCTTATTTTTTGATTTCTGCCATGCGGCAACATTTTGTACTCAGCAGATTACAAATTATATCGATTTATTTTATACCAGTAACCAGCATACAAGCGGGTTATATTGGTAAAGAAACCATATTGCTGCCATTAATCGGTTGGTTTATATATCGCCTATTTCGGTATAGCTTTACTCCGTTCAATCTAGCTTTGCTTTTTTTCTTGCTTATATCGGTTTTTCTTGTGAGACCTTATCAAGCAATATTTCTTGCACTACCAACCGCTGCATTTATTCTTCTGAGCAGCTTCAGAAAATTTAAATACTGCGCATTGCTTGGTATTCTTTTTTTGAGCGTATTATCAAATAGTTGGGTGCAGATATTTAAAATAATACCATGGTCTACTGCGCAAAAATTAGCAGAATTTGGCGACCCAATCTCTTTTTTTGAAGGCGTTTATCATGGTGGGTCTAATATGTTAAGGCCTTATCCAGAGCCGTTCCATTTGTTACAAAATTTTAGGCCATTTTTTTGGGAGACAAATGGGATGATGTCGATGGTAGCGTCTCTGGAATATCTCCTGTTGTTGTCCTTTATTTTAGTGATGTCTGTCAAATTTTGGAGAAAAAATCGATTTTCTCCCCACATGTTTAGAAGCGAGCAAAAAAGATTGATATTTATATGGACAAGCTGCCTGCTTTATTCACTTGTTTACGGCTATTCGAGCAATGTTAACGATCTATCTCGAAGACACGTGTACTACTATCCATTTTTTATCTTGGGATTTTCTCTTCCAAATAGCCAACAGCGCAACAACGGCATTATTACACATGCTCAAGCTGAAAAAATATGATCAACGTTTTGCATTTTTATAAAACTTCGCTACGAGATACGGCTGGTGGTGTTGAAAACGTCATAGACCATATTTGTAGAGGTGTGGTGGAGCATGGGATTCATTCGACTGTCTTTTCCTTGTCTGAAAATCAGGTTGAGTATGGTCTGGAAAATTTCAATGGTTACAAGACGATTCGTACTAGAAGAAATTTCAAATTTTTTTCGACGGATATTTCCTTTTCAGCAATAAGGCATTTTAGCAAACTAGCCAAAAGCGCAGACCTTATTCATTATCATTTTCCTTGGCCCTTGGCAGATGTAGCACATTTTCTATCAGGACATAACAAGCCAACAATTGTGACTTATCACTCTGATATTGTTAAACAAAAAATTTTGCTGCCTCTATACACACCGCTAATGAATTCTTTTTTACAAAGTGTTGACTCCATTGTAGCGACATCAAAACTCTACTTGGATTCAAGTGTAACTTTGCAAAAATTTTCATATAAAACTTCGGTAATTCCAATTGGTATTGAAAAAAACTTCTACCCGAAAGTGACACCTTCATGCCGTGATTACTGGAAGTCAAAACTTGGGGCTGGTTTTTTTCTTTTTATCGGTGCCCTGCGTTATTACAAAGGTGTACACAATCTTTTGGAGGCAAATCGCAGAGACGATTTTCCACTTATAATAGTTGGTTTTGGCCCTGAGGAGCTAAGACTAAAAAAAATGGTGCATAAGTTTGGATTGAAAAATACAACTTTCGTCGGCCAGGTCACTGAACAGGATAAGGTCGCGTTGATACAGCTTAGCCTCTGCATAATTCTACCATCCCATCTCAGATCGGAAGCGTTTGGTGTAGCTTTAGTTGAGGCTGCGATGTTCGGCAGGCCAATGATTAGTTGTGAACTGGGTACAGGTACCTCATTCGTGAATAAAGATGGTGAAACTGGCTTAGTCGTAGAACCTAACAATCCAGAAAAAATGTCAATGGCGATGAGGACCCTTTACCACTCTGAAGATATGGTGAAAGGCATGGGTGTTTTGGCGAAAGAGAGGTTTCAAAGATTATTTACCGCTAAAAAGATGGCGGCAGGATACGCTCAAAAATATGATGAAATAATGTCAAATTGTAGAAAATGAGTGGCTATGTAAAATTACGTTGGTGAGAGGAAAATTGTTGAGTTCAATTGTTGTAACAGGCGCTGACGGATTCGTAGGGACCGCTCTGTGTGCTGAGCTAAATAAACTTGGTAACAAATATCTTGGCTTGGTTCGGAAAAAAAGTTCAAAATTTGTTCAGCAAACAGAAAATATTCAAATAATTGACGACCTCAGTGGGGTGCGTGATTGGTCAACTTTGTTTAAAGGTGTTTCTTGCGTAATACATTGCGCCGCTTTTGTTCATGCTCTCGATAAGGATAATTCCAAGTATCTTGGCAAATTTATAGAAGAGAATGCAATCAACACATTGAAACTTGCTTACTCTGTTGCCAATGCCGGGGTAAGACGCATGGTATTTCTGAGCACAATAAAGGTGAATGGTGAGTCAACGATTGCCGGAAAGCCCTTCAGATGTGATACGTTAGCTGCGCCATCCGACCCCTATGCAGTTTCAAAGTACGCCGCAGAGTGTCTTCTCCAGCAAGTTGCGCTTGAGACAGGACTCGAAGTGGTGATTGTGCGTCCGCCTCTTGTTTATGGGCCCAATGTTAGAGGAAACATGATTAGGTTACTTAAACTCGTAGACTCAGGACTACCACTTCCTTTCGGTTCTCTGCAAAACAAGAGGTCCATTATTGGGTTGAGCAACCTTACAGATGTTTTATTGGAGTGCGCTTATAGAGATGATTATTTGAATGAGGTGTTTCTGGTGTGTGATCCCGAGGCGGTTTCGACTAGAAGTTTAGTATCGATGTTTTATGAAGCTTTGCATAAAAGGAATAGGCTAATATCAGTGAGTCCATCCCTGTTGACCCTAGCAAGCAAAGGGTTAGGGCTAAGTAAGGAGGCGGATCGATTAACAAACACTTTGGAAATCGACATGGATCACACCACTCAAAGGCTTGGTTGGTCCCCAAAATACTCAGTTGAGTATGGTATAAATGAGATGGTAAATTGGTATATGGAAAAAAATGCTGAGAATGTTTGATATTGTTTTTTCTTTTATGGCACTCCTTCTTGCGTTGCCTATTCTCGTTGTTTTTATCCCAGTTTTGCTACCAAAAGGCAAAAATTTTTTCTTCGTTCAGACTCGGGTCGGCTCTTTTCAAAGGGAGTTTAGAATGATTAAGCTTAGGACCTTACCGCCTGGTACACCCGAAGTGGCTACCCATCTCCTGAATGCCGAAGATATTAGCCCATTTTATGCTTGGTTACGCAAAACAAAATTGGATGAATTGCCACAAATTTGGAATGTTTTAGTTGGTGACATGAGCTTAGTTGGTCCACGTCCGTGTTTGCCAACACAGAAAACGTTAGTAGCGGCAAGATTAAAGAGAGGAATTTTTGATATAAGGCCTGGGATTACCGGATTGGCACAAATTCAGGGAGTTGACATGTCAAATGAAGAAAAGTTGGTGTGCCTTGATGAAAAACTTTTGAAAGATATTAGCGTAAAGACCTATTTTAAGTGTGTTTTTAAAACGGTTTTTTAAGCTTTTTGGTGTTGTGCGTCTGCTTTGGGCTAAAGTTTGTTAGCTTATTGCTTTTGGCCAAAAAAGACCGATACGACGCTAGTCCACCGAAAAACAGCCTATTTAAATTTTGAAGCCATTTCTTCTAAGTTGCCTTTCGTGAAAAACGAATTTAGTCGATGTCTTTAAATAAACCCGGCACAACAGAGTGAATAGCTCTGTGGAGGGCATTTTTATCATACCTTTCTATCGCGGCCTCGATTTCCCGGAGAATTTTTTTGAGATGTACCATTTCAATGGGCACTTCATAGGCGTTATTGATACGGGGATGAGGGGTTTTGAAGAGGTTATCGCCGTAAGCAAGCTCTTCAAATAGTTTTTCTCCCGAGCGAAGCCCTGTTACCTCAATTTTAATATCACCATCGCCACAGTCCCCTTCCAACACTGGACGAAGCCCGCACAATAGGGCCATTCTCTTAGCCAAAGTGATAATTTTGATAGGTTTCCCCATGTCCAGTACGTGAACCTCTCCACCTTTTGCAAGTGCGCCAGCTTGTATCACTAATTGCACCGCTTCTTGGATCGTCATAAAATACCGCGTGACGTCCCGATGGGTGACAGTCAATGGACCCCCGCTTTCAATTTGCTTTTTAAAGAGTGGAACAACGGACCCAGAAGATCCAAGAACATTGCCAAAGCGGACAATTGATAGACAAGTGTGTTTTTGTTTAAGGTTTAGGGATTGACATATCAACTCACAAAGCCTCTTTGAGGCCCCCATGATATTGGTAGGATAGACTGCCTTATCTGTCGAAACTAGCGTAAATTTTGTGACGCCTGCTTTTATTGCACACTCAGCAACGTTAAGTGTGCCAAAAACATTATTTTTTACGCACTGCATAACATTCTTTTCCATAAGAGGTACGTGCTTGTAAGCGGCAACATGATAAACAGTATCAACTTTAAAACTCTCCAAGGTTTGCATAATTGAAGATTTATCTAACACCGAACTGACAATTTGTGTCAGCGAGATATTGTGCTCCGCAAAAGAAGCGGCGATTTCTTGGTCCAATTGATAAATGGCGTATTCTGACTGGTCAAAAATAATGAGGCGCTTAGGCTGCCACAAAATGATCTGCCGACAGAGTTCGCTGCCGATAGAACCTCCCGCACCGGTGACAAGCACGACCTTCCCGTTGATTGCCAATTTCATCAATTCAGCGTCGGGCGTAACGAGTTCGCGGTAAAGCAGGTCCTCGATATCAATATCTTGTAATTCTGTGATCACGGCAGAATTGTTGATCAAATTTGAGAGTCCTGGGATTGTTTTGACTTTGATTCCGATATCAACAAGTCTTGTGATTATGCTTTGGCGTCTTGCCTTGGCCACACTAGGCATCGCGAGCAAAACAGTGTTAATATCACGATCTTTAAGCTCCCTTATTGCTTCGTCGAAGCTATGGATGCGCTGACCAAATAAAGACTCACCCTGAATTTTGACGTCATCATCGATGACCATACAAACTCTGTAATTTGGATTTGCTTTCAGCGATTGAAACGTCTGTGCCCCCGCTGCGCCAGCACCATAGATAGCCAGACTTTGTCGTTCGACACCAATGACCTTACGGAACATGCTACGAAGGGCAAATCTCGTCCCAGCAATAGCAATAAACAAAAATGCTGCATAAATCAGCGGCACAGATATGGGAACAGAAAGGTTAAAAACAACTTTTGCGCTCCACATTATACCTGCAGAAATCGCACTACCAAAGGCAATAACAACCGCAACTTCTGTCGAGAAATGGCGCAGAAATGCTCGATAAAGACCGCACCGCATAAAAACGTAAATGGTCGGCAAAAAAGTTATAAAAAATGCTATGTAGACGTCAGGTTCCGAGAGAAAAGATAAACTTTCGAGTCGCGCTGACATCGCTGTAGAAAGCACCAAAAAAATGATGACGCTGTCAGAGGCAGCTTGGACTACGCGCTTGACAGGCCGAGGTGCTTCAAAAGCAATTTTAACAATTGGCTCAAAAAATAGGCGCATTACCAGTCCCTCGTGGCGTTTTTTTACTTCAATTTTTTCGGTAGCTTGAGAATATTATCTACCGAATTAATTTGGTGATCTTCTTCGGTTTCAAGAACTACCAATTGCGGTTTCAAGAACTACTAAATTCGTTCATGTTTTTTGATTTTCTAAATATTTGAGTCTTTAATCCGCCCTTTTCGGAATACTATCTTTTGCCTAAATGGATCACCTAACGCTTTTATATACAATCAATATTTAATTCCATTAATCAGAGTACTAATCAGCAAGGTCACTCATTTCCATTGGCTGTTATTTGGTCATACGGCGCCCAAATAGATTCCTCAATGCGTTACATGATATTAGCAGAGTTGCAATTGAAGCCATTATGTTAGTTATAGACACGGGTTGCATATTAAAGGATCGGCCCTCTATCAGTAATAAAACTCTTTATATAATTGGAGTTTCAGTTTTCTAATGACTGCACAATAGAGATCTAATAAGAGTTATCAAGTAGCGGGTGTGATCTACTGTAATCATTTTAAAAATGTCAAAATGAAGGTTTCAGGCAATAAATTAGGATTTGCGCGAAAGTTTCGTGAAGTATTTTTAGGAGGTGCAGTTTTTCTACTTCATAAATAATCAAAGCCTTAACTACATTAAAATTTCCCAGTTGGAGCTTAGTGTAGCGTCGGGGCATGGTGCAGTGTAATTTACAAGAAAACGATCGTCAGATTTGATTGATTAAATAAACTGAACACTTCCAGTCCAACGGTAAATTTTTTCGAGTTGTTGAAATGCGTGTTGGTAGCCTGAGATGGCAATGAAATATCTTTGGGTTGTTGACACGGAATGTCTCAAACACCTGTGGAAATTTGTTAATGGTATGCTCGAGTGAAAGATCAGCTCTAAATTCAATATTTTACTTAACAAAGAACAATTTATACAATGCGGCGTTCCTGTGAAAAGGTACGACTAAAAGTGGATGCACTTTTTCAGCATTTGAACAAGGCTCAACCAAGAAGGTTTGTTTTGAGTAAAAAGATGCCAAAAATAACTCCAGTCGTATTGTGCGGTGGTATTGGAGAGCGGATATGGCCACTCTCTCGCAAGAGCTATCCAAAACAATTCCTTAATCTTATTGGCGTACATAGTCCATTCCAGCAGGCCGCAACCCGACTTGCGGATGCGGCATCACCGCTTGTTATGACCGGCGATGAATACCGATTTATTGCTCGTCAACAATTGAACGATGCAGGAGTTGTCAACGCTGACGTAATCATTGAACCAGAGGGCAAGAACACTGCACCTGCGATCCTTGCCGCTGCTTGTCACCTTGCCGCTGAAAGCCCAAATTCCGTTATGTTAGTAATGCCAGCGGACCACTTTATTCCTGATGCTAGCGAGTTTACAAGGATGGTTAAGGAAGCAGCGAACCATCTTTCGGTTAGACAAATAGTCTGTTTTGGGGTCGCACCAGAACGGCCCGAAACTGGCTATGGCTATATCAGACTGAGTGAAAAAGAAAATGTCATCACTCCAGTCGCTGCTTTTTCAGAAAAGCCTGATCTTGCTACTGCGGAGGCCTTCCTTGCCGATGGTAGCTATCTTTGGAATTCTGGAATCTTCATGATGCGGGCCGCTGAATTGCTAGAACTTGCGGCGGAATTACAGCCTGAGATGCTAAACGCTGTCCAACAGGCGATTTTGTCATCGTCAAAGGATCTTGACTTTATTCGTCTAAACTCACTGGAATGGTCTAGAGTTGAGGCGCAAAGTTTTGATTGTTGTTTCATGGAAAATGCTACTGAGATAGGCTGTTTAGCTTTTACCAGTCCATGGTCTGACCTTGGTGACTGGCAGGCTTTAGCACGCGAGAAAGAAGTCGACAGCTCAGGTAATGTCCTCCATGGGCATGCGCACCAGATCGATAGCTTAAACAGCCTTCTCTGGGCAGAAAAAGATGGATTAGTGCTCACCGGCATTGGCCTCAACAATATAATGGCCATTGCGATGGGTGACGCAGTTTTGGTTGCGGATAGGGCCCGCGCCCAGGATGTGAAGACCATGGTGACTCAATTGAAAGCCAAAGGAGTTTCACAAGCGTTGTCGTGTGAGCGTGAGAATAGGCCATGGGGTTGGTTTGAGACAATTGCGCGTACCGAAGCATTTCACGTGAAAATTCTTCATGTTGACCCGGGTGGTCGGCTGTCACTCCAAAGTCATGAGCATCGTTCAGAACATTGGGTTGTAGTAAAGGGGATTGCGACTGTAGTTCGGGGGGAGGAGGAATTCTTACTCCATGCCAACGAGAGCACTTACATTCATATCGGTGACAAGCATCGACTCTGTAATAACACCGATGATAATTTGGAGATCATCGAAGTTCAGACAGGAACCTATTTTGGGGAGGACGATATAGAGCGGTTCTTAGACGAGTATAGTCGACGTTAACTGGTGTCCATGTGGAACAAAAATAAAAACGCTTGCAGCAAAATCGTCAGAGTAACGTCGACCAGGTTTTAGCTTAGAAAAAATATGAGCTCAGGCAACATAAGATGTATATATTCATAAATTGAAGGTCTTAATTGTAAACTTAATTTTCTTTCTTGGAGATACTGTAACGGAAACATCCGTCGTGTTGGGGAATATTAAGGATGTGATTTTTATCTATCGCATTTGATTTTGGTTCGTCAAACTTGGTATTTCAGAAACTTGTTATGAGGCCAAGTCAAGCATGTTGGCAATTTTAGATATGTTTAGATGATAAATTTGATGAAGATATCGACCAATAATTTGCTTACCAGTGAAATGAAAAACCCGCTCAACATCTATCGAATTTGATCCACTGACTCTGTCGATCACTCATGTTACTAGGCGTCACCTAAACTTACCCATGAGTTGATTAGCGGGAGAATATGGCCAAAATATCGTCACAAATTATGATAACCTTGTTGGCTAATACGCATGAAATGTAAGGTTCTTAGAGGTGCTTTTGCCGAGTAAAGAATAATTGCCGTCTTCAAGAGTGAAATAGCAAAATTTTCTGAAGGGCTTTTGAAGATGACTATGTAAACGGTTGCCTTTTTTCGAGCTATGGGCTGACCATTCTTGAAATGCAGGTTGATGATGCTCCTATTATAGAAAGCCACAACAAGCTTGCTTTTCTGGGGTCAATGGGGTGTTGATAGCAGTGTTTTCCACTGGACAGACCGGTAAGGAGGCTCATGGTACTCAATGCAAAATATCTGGAATGGTTTGGGGTGGTCACTGCAATCATCTATTCGTTACTTGTCGCTTTTAATATAGGTGCCGAGTTTGTTGGCTTCTCACTGCTTCTGATCTCTGCCATTGCCATTGGGCTCTGGGCATACCTTGGCCGGCATAGGGGCATTTTGTTCCTGCAGTTTTTTTATGCGCTTGCTGGCATCATTGGTATGCTGCGCTGGTTTTAAATGTCTGGGATGACAGGCTCTGCCGTCTCTGCCTTTGGCACCGGCTTTGCCGTCGGCCTGTCGCTAATTATGGCAATTGGTGCGCAGAATGCCTTCGTGCTTCGCCAGGGGTTGATGCGTCGTCATGTTTTTGCCATTGCATTGTTTTGCGCAGCATCTGATGCGTTGTTGATTGCCGCTGGTGTCGGCGGTATTTCCCTGTTTGTCGCAGAATTCGCCAAACGGCATGCACCCCTGATGTTTAGCTTTGCCAGTCTGTGGCTTGCGTTCTATGGGGCGTTGCGATTGCGCGATGCAATCCGCGGCGGTACAAATATGATCTATCGCAGAGGGAGCAAGATAGGGCTTTTTCCAACCTTAACAATCACCGCCATGCTGACTTTTGGTAACCCACATGTTTATCTCGATACTGTTTTGTTGATCGGAGCCGTGTCGCTGCAGTTTGACGCGACGGACAAGCTCTATTTTGGGCTTGGCGCGGCCATTTCCAGCTTTGTGTTTTTCTTTTCGCTAGCTTATGGCGCAAAACATCTGGCTCCGTACATGGACCGGCCAAATGCTTGGCGAATTCTTGATGCCGCCATTGCAATCATGATGTTTGCGCTGGCACTGTCGATGCTGCGTGCAGGTGGATTGATCTAGCGCCGAGGTACCGCGTGGCCGGGATCAGACCTCTTCCAGATCTTCCTCAAGGATTGAAATTTGCACGTGATAGCAGGTTTCGCCATCCTCATCGTCCTGAAAAATAACGCCGATGAACTCATCCTCCAGCATCAACTCAGCCGAATCATTCTTGGTTTCACGGCGGGCAATGCTCAGCTTGTGATTGCCAAAACGCTGTCTGAGGTATCGCTGGACCTTGGCGGTATCGCTTGCGTTCATAATTAGTCTCGTCCTTGGTTTTTCTGTTGCATTGTTGCCGCGGTGAGTGACATCACCAATGGCGTTTTTTTCTCCAAAAGACCTATCGTATCCTGCGCCACCTGTCCACGTCTTTTGGTTCCCGTCTTTTGCTACACGTCCTTTGCCGCAGTGCTGTTCCCGATTTCACGGCGTTGGCGGCCAAGCGGTGCATCAATAATCATTTCGGGATCAATCATGGCGGGCGATTGCGCCGCCACCATGGCTGGGCCAGGCAGGACGCGTGGCGACATCGCGTGCGCCGCATGCCGAACACCGCATCAGACTGCCAAGTTCGGGAACGGGAAACAACGGGCCCAGGCGGTCGATCAATGATGATGTTGCCAGCTCTGCATTATGGTTGCACCGGTTGCACCAGCAGAAAACACCCATATCTTCAGCGGCGAGATCTGACAGAGTGGCTGGATTTCTGGGTTCACTGCGCTCAATATCCCGATTTTTGAAGCCTCCCATGTTGCCACCACTGCCAATTTCTTATCATCTTGTTCTCTATTTGTTCTAATTTAGCAAAAGATGATATGTAAGGCAATGGCTGTGGTGCACATTATTGGTTTGATTAGCCGATGACTAGTGAAGTGACCGGTGAAACGACCAGTGAAACGACCAGTGAGGTAATGTTGTGG
>CACCQD010000034.1 GCA_902547925.1 uncultured SAR116 cluster alpha proteobacterium
CAGACTGGCGTTATGGCAAGGCCAAATTAAACAATTAATTACAATGCTGAGTTTTGCGAATTGAAAAACCCAACAGAGATAGGATGGCGGCAGTCACTGCTTATTGGTACTTAATCTTTATTTTTTGAATTCCAAGGCCCCAAGCGGTATGTGGGCTTAATTGTTTCAAGGACTTCGTTTGATTTTTTATTAATAGAAATAGTATTTACTTACTTTTTGGGATTTGCCTTTTTTGCACCGTGCTACCCGACACCATCCGGATTACTGGACATATACATGAGGATCACTCAGAAGCTACTATAGCCTAGGTGTTTAGGCAGTGCGGCTAATTTGAGAGCAAAGCTGAAATGGTAATGGTAGATGTGTATTGATATTTCGCGCTATGTAACTGAAATATTTGTCTCATAACGCCTGGCGGTCATTACAACCAGCTTGGCGAGGTATGAATAAGCACTTTTTTAGCAGGCTCATGAATACAAAACGGTATAGCGCTTTAGCTTCGGACCTATTTCCATTTTATGGAACACCCCATTGAGGCAAACTGTTTCTCTGGTCGACACTGAGTCTCTGCGACAATCGTCATTGCATCAAACAATTCTTCAATCCTAGGTTCGTCCTTGCCCATCGTAAGGTTGTCCAATCGGCCTCTGTATTGAAGCTCTAATTTTTTGTTGAAGCCAAAAAAGTCTGGAGTGCAAACAGCGTCATAGGCTCTCGCTACAGATTGATCTTCATCAACTAAATAGGGAAATTTAAATGCATGTTCTTTAGCAAACTCTAGCATTTTTTCAGGGCTATCCGCGGGATGAGATACAAAATCATTTGGCATAATAGCAACCGTGTTTATCCC
Source organism: uncultured SAR116 cluster alpha proteobacterium (assembly GCA_902547925.1). Lineage (GTDB taxonomy): Bacteria > Pseudomonadota > Alphaproteobacteria > Puniceispirillales > Puniceispirillaceae > MED-G116. The sequence continues at coordinate 851 of CACCQD010000034.1, forward strand.
CAAATGCCCCAGTTTTTGAGCGTCTAATACAAAGTTTTGAATAATGGCTTTTACGTAGGGACAATGGTTACAAATAAATGCCACCAATAGCCCGTTGGCGCCAACTAGATCGTCTCGTTTGTGTGATTGTCCATCAGCCGTTGGAAGTATAAAATCTGGGGCTTTCCAGCCAAAATTACATACAGGAGTGTCAAGTAACATTGGGTTTCCTTAAGGTTGGATTTTGTTAGTTGCAGAGCTACCGTTTTATAGTCTGCAGTTTAGAGAACTTCTGATAAATCGGCAATTCCAGCGCGGTGTAGCATGTCTCTAACGTCCGGTTTGTGGAACCAGTATTGCTTTCTCAATATAGCTGGAAGTTTTAGAAATTCCCCCACGGTTGAGGGCAATCTGGTAGTTTGGTTTTTAGAAACTGAATAATTGTTTAAGGGTTCTTTAAGGGATCTTTTTAAGGGATAGTGGTTCCCTGTGACCCTAGGTAAGGTGTCCCTTTGAAACTCGGCGCTACTATTTTTGGCCATGTCGCTAGCTGACACGTGGCTGCCAGGTACTAGGTGGATGTCATAAATGTTCTGGCTGAAGCGGCCAGATCTTCGTCTTTTCTTCACCGTGATCAAGCCCTGTTTCTTCAGTGAAGTTAAGGCAAGTATTATCGAACTCCGACTTGAGTCTGCGTTTTTAGAAATTGTCTCAATTGAGGGATAAGCTTCGCCGATCTTTTCATTGTAGTAATTTGCAAGAATCGTCAGCGTCCACTTCTCTTTATAGAGCAAGTTAATCTCTTGAATAATGGCACCCATCAGTTTAGCTGAAATCCTCTTTTACTCATTTGAATTGGAGTTCAAGCTGCTTAGCTCATCCCATGGGTTTGTGCCGGCTCGATAAAGATAAAGCGGGCAATGAATTGCTAAACATTTCAGCGCCTCGACATTATTTTCTCCGCAACATTCCATGCAATGCGTCTTTATGGCTTTGACGGGAGATGTTTTCTGATATCCTGCTTTTTTACGGAGTTTTGTGGAATATTCCCTGGGATTTGTACCCCTGCAAAAGCTCTGCCTATCTGTGCCACCCTTTTTGCTTTGCAACATGATCTTTGGGCATATACCCCCCTTTTTAATGTTAGCCATTAGGATCTTCTAAATTGTCATTTAAAAGGTTAGGGGTGCTATCAAAACAATGACTAAACGTTATTGCCAACTCATGAATATGGCCAGCGAGTTCATTCACGTGCCAACGTCTGTTGAAAGGTGAAAGAAGAAAACCCTGAGGCAAACGCCCTTGCTTGCGCCAACGATAGATAGTTCGTCGTTGGACTCCTAAACTCGCAGCAAGATCATCTGGTGAAAAAATTAATTTATTAGCATCCTTCATACTAAAGTCCCTCCATTAATGAACCTCAAATAAGGTCAATTGACCCCCTTGATGCTCAAATGAGATCCACTGCGGGTCGAGGCCAATAAGTGTCACTTGTTGGCTTATTTTCCTTTTCAGCAGGTTAAATTGAGACTTCTTGCCACGCATACACTTGTAAGCTCTGGATATATCGTTTCTGGTACGTGGTAGCGGGGAGGTAATCACCATGGGTGACGAAGCTGGAGGTATTTAGAAGAAAGTGATCCATCCACAAGTCACAATCTTATGGGGAGCAACGGGAAGTGGGTTGTGGATGGTCATTTTGGTTGTTTTTGGAGTTGAAAGAAAAATTGTCTGAACAACCAGTTACAATAGATTTCCCTCACCTTACAAGGCGAGAGCTATTGCAACACCGAAAGTTACTGCGGCGTGCCATAGCTCGGGGCTGAAACATGCAGGCTAGCAAAGAATTAGAAATCAAAATTGATGAAGAGTTAACGACTCGCCGCGATTTAAGATTTGCCAACGCATCAAAAGACGTTCCAAAGATTTGTTGAAATGAAGCCAAAGAAAAACAGAAGAACAAAGTGGACATCTGAAGAAAGAGAGAGACTCAAAAATCTCTTTGAAGAATTTGATGGCGACATCGTTAAAATTTCAACAGAACTCCGTAGAGGTGAGAGATCTGTTCGTATGAACCTATTTTTCATGGGTCTAATTAGCGAAGGTGAAGTGGATAAAAAATTGATCAAACACCTTTAAGTGTATCCCAAAGTAAATCTCATCAGTCACTCACCACCACTCCGTCTTTGTATGTTCCAAAAACTTTTTAGGATAATTGCCCTTGCTGGCTAATTTAATAATGCTACTCCACCTTGTTTTAGCTGGTAGCATCACCGCTGGTTTAGTGTTCATCCCAATCGGTTGCAGATTAGAATAGAACTGGACAAAAAACTGGAAATTGAGATTAACCCACATAATTCTGATCGGTCTAATTACCGCTGAAACTATTGTTGGCCTGACCTGTCCGCTTACGATACTTGAGTATAGTTTCCGGGACATCAATCCACCAGAGTCTATCGTAGAATATTGGATCGGAAAGGTTCTATAATGGAATTTACCGCATCAAGTTTTTATAGCAATTCATTCATTTTCTTTAACTTGGGTTTTGTTTTTGTGGAAAAGGTATTCTCCAAAAACAAAAATTGATCGATGAGTATCGGGCCGTCGTTTCAGCGAACATAATTAGAATAAACAAAAAGGGAGATATACAGATGCTCACATATGGCGCAATTGTGTTGATTTTGATTGGTAACCTATTCTACGCGTACCGGTGTATTTTCCAGACCCGTGAATACATTGCGCGATATGGTTTTGGCGAAGGCAGCGCTATTATGACACGATTGGTCGGTACCTTTGCTGCTGGGTTTGCAATTGTTCTAGCGATAGCACTGCTCACCAGCATTAAAGGTGCTTGGCTCTTCTTTGTCTATGGTGCCATTCAAGCCATTATCGGGGCAGCCGTCTGCTATTGGACAATCAACAGCCATTGGGGGTCCGTAGAGGGAGTAAAAACATCTGCAGAAGGTTATTTAGCACCTGCTATTATTGCAGTCTTGAACATCGTTGTCCTAGCCACGGGACAAGACCTACTATTTATGACTCAGTTATAACCTGATTTAAAGGAATTGATAATACTGGATGCAAAGCAACCAAAAGATTACGACTGTGGTTTTGTGAAAACCGCTCCCAAATCAAATTCAACATAGACATTATCTATCCGGTTTTAATAAAAAATGGGTAAAAGTTCTCAGAGAGAAAGCTATCAATGGTCCAATTATTGAGGCAAAAATTACCGTACTGGCAACTACTACCTCCCCCAATACCATCCCAAAAAAAGAACAAAACACCCCAAACAACCCCAAAGCCACCGCTTGACAGCCTCTAGGGCGCGCCTAAGGTGAAGTCCGCGCCATGGTGGCGTATGGCGCGGCGGGTGGCGCTGGCAGTTTGTCCGTACAATCTGCAATGTACCAAGTTTGTTTTGCGACGGGATGCTGAAAAATCACCAATAATAGGGCTGTCATCTTTGTTCTTCTGGCCGGGTTGTGCTGGTCGGCGTCCGGCATTGGCGTCCGGCTGATTGAAACGGCATCGGTGTGGCAGATTGTGCTGCATCGCTCGGTCAGCATGTCACTGTTTCTGTGCGCCGTGATCTATGTGATGACACGGCAGAACCCGATCCGTCTGGCGCTTGGCAAGGGTCTGCCCGGTGTGGTGTGTGGTCTTGCCCTTGTCGTGTCCTATGTTGCGGGGATCTATTCGCTGCAGAACACCTCGGTTGCCAACACTCTGCTGTTGTTTTCCACTGCCCCTTTCATGACAGCGATTCTCGCCCGTGCTTTTCTGGGTGAGATTGTCCGCTTGCAGACTTGGGTGGCGATCCTCATCGCGTTAAGCGGTGTTCTCGTCATGGTGCTTGGTGATACCAGACAGGCTGCCCTGCTGGGGGATCTGGCGGCTCTGGCGGCGGCGCTTGGTTTTGCCGTCTTTACGATCTTGCTGCGCCGCGGCAAATCCAGCGACATGATGCCGGCTGTCCTGATATCCGGGCTTTTGAGCATTCCGATCATGGCGCTGCTCTGTGTTCACTCGGGCCAGACGCTCACCGTTCAGCCCACTGATTTTGTCATTTCGACAGGCCTCGGAATTTTTCAGATGGGGATGGGGTTATTGCTGTTCACGCTTGGCTCAACGGTGCTCCCAGCGGCAAAATTGACCTTGCTGGCACTCTCTGAGGTGTTTTTTGCGCCCTTGTGGGTTTGGGTTTTCCTTGACGAGGCGGTCAGGCATCAAACGCTGATAGGCGGCAGCATCCTTGTGCTTGCAATCATCTTGAACATCATGACGGATCAGCGACGGGCGCTTCCCGCCTCCGAATGACCGGGGTTTTGGCAACGCATCACCGCCTGCATTGCCGTAAAGTCACCGGCAAGCCCTATCAGAAACATCGAAATTATGTGCTGAGCTTGCTAGAGAGGGTTTCATTCAAAAACCCCAAATCCTACGTCACCTTACATTTAAACATCTCGGCATAGGTACGGATCGTTTGCTGCATCCCGGGCATGGCAGGCTGGGCTTTTTCTTTTGTTTCAAAGAAAAACAGCCCCATACCCCGGTCCGGTTGTGCCATTGGCGAAAATACGGCCATTGACGCGGGTGATCGCCAACAGACCGCCGCCCGAACTCGACATGAAAACCTCATCGGCCTGCATAAATTCGGCCAGTGGCAATGGGCGCACTTCCACGTCATACCCAAGCTCAGCGGTCATCTCCATCACTGTGCGCCGGCTGATCCCCTCCAGCATGCAATGATCCGATGTGACCAGCCGCCCGTCCTTGGTCGCAAAGAACTTGAATCCCAGCCCCTCGGTCACATTTTCATCCTCATTCAGCAGGATTGTGGTCTCATACACCACATCTTTGGCCTCGAACATGGGGGCGGTGAAATCACCTCAACGGTAGTTCTTCACCCGTGGATCAACGCTTGTCTCAGGGATGCGCCGCAGTGATTTTGTGATCCAGACGCCGCGCTCCGCATCCGGCAGATCGGCGCGTATCACTCGGATATATGGAGCACACCACGCATAAAAATGGTTACCACATTTGCGCGGGTCGCGCGTTCCGGGAATCAGCGGCACACCGCGTGATGCAACCATCGCCACATAGGCGTTGCGAAGCCCAGAGGCTGCCAGCATCTCGGTCAAAGTGGCGGCAATGGCCGGGCTGTCCATGCCAATATCAAGTCGCAGCGCCGCCACTGAATTCTGGAACCGCCGTATATAGTCATCGAGGCGAAAAAAACCGCCATTCCTCGCTGGAAAAACATCATAGGTGGTGTCGGAATGGATGAGGCCCCAATCATTGATTGGCAGCCGCGCGGCGGCAATCGGCATAACCTCGCTATCAATCTAGGCAACACCTGCATCCAGCCCTGTCTTGTCGATCTGCGCCATGATCCGGTTCCGCCTATTTCTTCGGGTAGAGCGCCGCCAGACGCTCACCATAGATGTCGCGGACCACATGTCGCCGCACCTTCAATGTCGCTGTCATCTGGCCGTTATCTATATTGAAGCTCTCCTCGGCGATGATAAAGCGCCGCACGCGCTCAATTTGTGACAGGCGGCTATTCGCCCGTTCAACCGCGTCTGAGACCATCGTCTGCAGAGTGTCGGGCGAGGTCGTAAGGCGCCGGATATCCTCTGCGGGAACAATCACCGCTGAGAGCCACGGGCGGTGATCACCATCCACCATGGCCTGTTCGATTTCCGGCTCGATGGTCAGCAATGCCTCGACGCGCCCAGGGGCTATATTGTCACCGCCGGAATTGACGATAATGTCCTTTTTCCGGCCGGTGATTGTCAGATAACCATCTTCATCAATGGACCCAAGATCACCAGTGTAGAGCCAGCCATTGCGGATTGTCGCCCGGGTGCTGGCGTCATCGCGCCAATAGCCTTTCATCAGGGCGTCACCGCGCACCAATATTTCATCATCATCGGCAATTCTAACCTCGATCCCGGCAACCGGCGGCCCGACTGTCTCGATCTTGATCTTGCCCGGTCTGTTTGCCGAAATCAGCGGCGATGCCTCGGTCTGGCCATAGCCCTGCAACAGCTTGATCCCAAGCGCCATGAAAAAAGTGCCGATCTCCGGGCTGAGAGCGGCGCCACCTGAGATGAAGTAGTGCAACTCACCGCCAAGCCGCTGGCGAACCCTAGAGCGAACCAACTTGTCGCAAATGAGATCCATGATCATCTCATGTGGTAGCAGATGCCGGCCAGCCAGCTTTTTCCGTCCCAGCTTGACCGCCATCATGAACAGCATTTCTGACACGCCGCCTTTCGTCTTGACCCCGCGCATGATTCGGTCATGCAGCACTTCATAAAGCCGTGGCACGGCGGTCATCAACGTTGGTGACACCTCGACCAGATTAGCCGCAATCTGCTCTGTACTCTCGCAGAACCAGACCTCCGAATTTGATTGGAAGGGCAGATGCATGCCGGCGGTGTGCTCATAGGAATGCGACAATGGCAGGAGCGACAAAAAGCGCTGGCCGCTGGCTACCTTGCCCTCTTCCAGCAATTCCAGCGCGGCAGTGATGTTCGCCTGAATCGAACGGTGCGTCAGCATCACGCCCTTTGGCCGTCCTCCGGTCCCCGAGGTGTAAATAAAGCAACAAACATCATCCGGCTTTTGCCGGGCGATGCGCCGGTCTAGATCGGCCAACGGTTCAGCCGAGCCAAGCGCCTCATTCCAATAGCGTGTTTTGACTGATTTCACCGGCAGTAACGTGGTGTCATCATCCATCAGGACCATCATCTGCAGACCGGGTGCACGGCTGGCGGCAAGTGCAATGCGCGTTCCAAGCAAACCGCCGGAGGTGATCACCGCCGACGCGCCGGAATGATCCATGATAAAATAATGATCATCTTCGGTGTTGGTCACATAGGCCGGCACAACGATCGCGCCAATGGCCATGATCGCCAGATCGGCAATCGCCCATTCGGGGCGGTTTTCAGCCGTTATCATGACTCTGTCACCGGCATTGACACCTGCATCCACCAGAACCCTCGCCAGCCGTTTGACCGAATTGGCCCCCTCATTCCAACTGCGGCACTGCCAACTCTGTGAGCGCTTTTCATACACCAACGGGGCATCACCGCCCTGTGTCACACCGGTGAAAAAGGCGGCGGCCAGATTGGCTTCATCGACATAATGTGTCCCGGGAGGCCAGCTTGCGGCTTTTATATCCGAGCGTGCTGCTTTCATTTCGGTGCGGTCCTCAACATTATTCACCTTGTCCAAGACTTAATTCGACGTGTCTTTAGGGCGCTTCAGCCTAACGAACCGCAGGCCGAAAGCAAAACACAATTGGCCAATTTCCAAAACGATCTGATGCTTGCATACGGCTAGTCAAAAATGATCGGGATCAGGCTGAGGATCAGTAGAATGGCCATGCTGACATTGAACAGCCGTAATTTACGATCAGTGGCGAAAATCCTTGCGATTGCAGTGCCGAACAGGCACCACGATGTAGTCGCACCTATCGTTGCCAAAACAAAGATCGTCACGAGGATACTGATTTCCGATGCCAGTGAGTCCTTGTCACTCGTATAGGCGGATACTGTGCTGATGATCACCGATACGCCCTTTGGATTAACTGCCTGAAACAGTGCCGCCTGCGTGAAGCTGAGTGGTCTGTCGCGCTCGCTCCGTTCTGCTCTGCCTGCGCTGCCAATGCGCCAGGCAAGATAGATCAGGAACGGTACACTCAGAACCTTCAGCAGATCATATAGCTGGGGCAGGGCGGCAAACAGGCTGGCAAGCCCGGCACCCGCGGCAAGAAATACAATTATGAAACCAATGATGATTCCGGCTAGGTGCGGCAGGGTGCGTCTGAACCCGAAATTGGCTCCTGATGCCGCCAGCATCAGATTGTTCGGCCCGGGTGTAAAGGCTGTCACCATGGCAAAGATGATGACAGCAAGAAGGCTTGTTGTGTCCATAAAACTCGGTCCCTGCGCGATCGCGCAATGATCTTAGCATCAACCGCCCCGTACCGTGATATTTTTTGGGGCTAATTCTTGGGTGATAATTTTGGCTGATAATTGTCGGGTGATATTTTTTGAGGTAAGTCACCAGATTTACTTCCTTCCCCGCAGCATGCAGCTGAATCCTGCCTGCCGCATCACTGCACAGACCATGTTGTTATGTGGCTTTGTCAGCGGTTGTGTCGATAGCCAGAAAACGGGCATATCATTGACCAGCCGCCCCTAGGCGATGTCGATGCGGAAATCCGCGATCGCCCCGCTGATTTTGGCGCGCGGGATCGCGACACCGGAAACCGCCTGCTCATAGCGTTAATAGAACCCCGGCTGCGCGATCACCACCGGCTTTGGTGCGGGCAGGGATGCCTCGCCATCTGTTGCGTGAGCTGCTTTCACCCCATCATCCGCCGGGTCGCCAACTGCCGTGTCATTTTCCGCTATTTTGTTTTTTATCAAATTATCAGCAACCAAGCCATCATCAAGCAAGCCGTCATTCTCTTCCGCTGGGTGGGTGCGCTTGGCCAGATCCTTCCGCAGCCTGTCTATTTCTGCTTTCAGCGTGGCAGTTTTCTGGTCAAGGGCTGCGATGCGTTTGCGCAAAGCAGTGGTTGCCTCTGTTTCGGTGGTGTAGCTCTTATAGGGTGTGGCCGCTGTCACACTTTGAGGGTAGGTGATCAACTCTGGCAGATTCTGGTTGATCGCTGCGTCTGCCTGGTTGAACAGGGTACCACGCAGATAGGCAACCATTTTCCCTGTTCATTCATGCGCTGACTAGTCAAGGCAGGTGCCGCCGCCATCGGTCACTAAATTGGTCACCAGCCTCTTCGCATAATCCTTAACCAGCCTGTTGATCTCGCTATCGGTTGCCGCGGGCAAGCCCTCCATCAAACTCGCTTCGCGGATAATGGCACCGGCATATTTGCGCCGCACCAGCCATAGGCGGCCGGCATCGCCGTCAATCACATTCTGCATCTCCATGATTTTGGCAAAACGGGCACAGATTCCCCCTTGTTCTACAAGCGAGCCATAGCGTGTCCATTCATTAAGCCTCAGCTTGCCCTGTGCGGCGTGCAGCGACCCACCGATCCCCAACAGCATCGCCAGAAATTTGCACTAAACACGCGCTATAACCAAACCAAAATCATCAAACTCACATCACCCACAATTATGCGGCGAGTAACCACTCATGTCATCAATGTTTGATTTGTTTAATCTGACAGGCGGCGGCGCGGCTGATCCGTGTCAGCGAATAAAGCGCAGTGCCTCGCAAGCTGCGCGGATTAGCGCCATGGCCTTGTTCTGGGTTTCTTCAAATTCCGACTGCGGGTCACTGTCATAGACAATGCCGGCACCTGCCTGCACATGCATTTTATCATTTTTGACAACGGCGGTGCGCAGCGCGATACAGGTGTCCAACTCTCCGGCAACGGAGATATAGCCAACGGCACCGGCATAGATGCCGCGCCTGTCCGGCTCCATCTCGTCAATGATTTCCATCGCCCGGATTTTTGGTGCGCCGGAGACAGTTCCGGCTGGAAAGCCCGCAATCATTACATCGATGGCATCAAGATCGTCGCGGATTTCGCCCTCAACCTGCGAGGCGATGTGCATCACATGGCTGTAATATTCCACGTCGTAATTCGATTTGACCCGCACGGACCCGGGTTTTGAAACACGCCCGACATCATTGCGCCCGAGGTCAAGCAGCATCAGATGCTCGGCGCGTTCCTTCACATCCCCCATCAGGCTGGCCGCATTTTCTGCATCCTCATGGGGGGTTGCGCCGCGCTTGCGGGTGCCAGCGATTGGCCTGATTGTCACGATTTTCTGACGCAAGCGAACGAGAATCTCCGGGCTTGAGCCAACCACTGACAGCCCATCAAACTTGAAAAAAAACAGAAAGGGCGAGGGATTCAACCGCCGAAGGCTGCGATACAGATTGAACGCTGGCAATTCAAACGGGATGGTAAAGCGCTGTGAGAGCACCACCTGAAAGATATCACCAGCCGCGATATATTCTTTCGCGCGTCTGACCATATCCAGAAAATTTGATTGGCTCATATTTGAGGTTGGCGTTGGGATTGGGGCGTCAATACGGCCAACCTCGGCTGGCAACAGCGGCGCATCCAGCGCTCTTACCGCATCATTGAGGCGCGTCTGTGCTGTCTCCCACGCGCTCTGGGCATCGCCCCATTCAACCGGGCGGATTTGCGTGACCAGTGTGATGCTGTCCTTCAGCCGGTCAAAGATGGCAATCAATGACGGGCGCAGCAGGTCCGAATCTGGCGCATTGAGCGAGGTTGGATTGTTGTTTGGGATCGTTTCGATATGACGGATCATGTCATAACCAAAATAGCCAAACAGCCCCGCCGCCATTGGTGGCAGCGTGCCAGTATCCGGCATCGCAGACTCTGCCAGCACCACCCGCAGCGAGGCAAGTGGCGGCATATTAACCGTCTCAAAATCATCGTCAGCGGCAGGGTTGCGGTTGATTTCCGCTTTCTCACCATGACAGCGCCAGATCAGATCGGGTGCCAGACCGATCACTGAGAACCGGCCCCTGACCTCGCCACCTTCCACCGATTCCAGCAGAAAACTGTGTTTCTGGTCGGCTGCCAGCTTCAGATAGGCGGAGACAGGCGTCTGCGTGTCTGCCACCAATTCACGTGCAACAAGCTGCGGTGAGCCCGAGGCAAAGCCAACGGCAAATTCGGAAAATTCCGCACGGCCCGCTTCCGGATCATGGTTCCGAATGTCGTTTGTCATGATGCTTACTGCTGTCCTGCCAGAAGTTGCTGCACCCGGCCAAGATTGATCTGCAGATCATGCGTCTGCGAGAGATCACGTGCCAACACGTTTGATATGTCCTGCTGCATCGAGTTGGTAATGGCGCCGTCGATCAACTCCGCTGTGGTGTCGAGCGTCTCACCCTCAACCGGCACAATAGTGACCGTCATGCTGGCAATCGCCTCATTGCCGGTCTCGATCACGCCAACCTCGCCAACATCCGTGGCAAAGACGCGCCTTGCGATCAATCGTGCGGCCTCATGGTCAAGGCCGATGCCATTGCGGTTGAAATCATCGGTTGGCACAACACCATCAAATTTTTCTGGCGTAATGGTCAGCACTGTTGCCTCGGCGCGCGCTGCTTTGATGGCCTCACCGCGTTTCCAATCGGTGATCACGCGGCTGCGCACCTCGTCAAGCGCGCGCGCGCGCGGCGCTGTCTCGCCGATGGCCTCGACCACGAAAAACATGTCGTCAGCGCCTTCCTGAATGACGCTCAACTCGTCAATGTCACCTGTCCAGACCAATTCAAGCACCAGGCTGTCCTGCGCCAGATCCCCGGCGTCGCCCTCGACAGCTGTTCCGTCAATGGTCAGGCCGT
>CACCQD010000035.1 GCA_902547925.1 uncultured SAR116 cluster alpha proteobacterium
TGGATTTTGAGTCGGGTGCCGCTTTCAAGTTGCCAGCAAAACGTCTTTTGAAGACCCCGGGAAAAGCAGCGGCAGGGCCCTCAAAGCAGGAGCTGGCCGCACGGGCAGCTGATTTGGAAAATGTACTCTCTGATTTTTCCGTCAATGGAAGCATTGGTGATTCGCGCTATGGCCCGGTCGTGACGCGCTATGATCTTAACCCGGCACCCGGCACAAAATCGCAGCGCGTTATTGCGCTTGCCGATGATATCGCGCGCTCGATGAGTGCCGTTTCAGTTCGTGTAGCGGTCGTCCCCGGACAGAATGTGATTGGCATCGAACTACCGAACGAGGACCGGCAAACAGTCCTGCTTCGCGAAATTCTTGATCACGGCATCTGGCGGGAGGATGAGAGTGATCTGCCAATGGCGCTTGGCAAGGATATTGCCGGCACTCCCGTGGTTGTCGATCTGGCAAGGATGCCACATCTGCTTGTCGCTGGAACCACCGGGTCGGGCAAATCGGTTGGCATTAATGCGATGATCATTTCGCTGCTTTATAGGCACACCCCCGAGACCTGTCGAATGATCATGATTGATCCAAAAATGTTGGAACTGTCAGTCTATGACGGCATCCCACATCTGTTGAGCCCGGTTGTTACCGACCCTTCCAAAGCAGTGACTGCGCTGAAATGGGCAGTTCGGGAAATGGAAAGCCGGTATCGCAACATGGCGAAGATGGGGGTGAGGAATATCACCGGCTACAATCAACGGCTGGCTGAGGCGCGGGCCGCTAATGAGGTTCTGACGCGGCGCGTACAGACAGGATTTGATCAAGAGACAGGAAAGCCTGTGCATGAAGAAGAGGTGCTGGATCTGGCGCCGCTGCCCTTCATTGTGGTGGTGATCGATGAGGTGGCCGATTTGATGCTGGTTGCTGGCAAGGAAATCGAAGCTGCGGTGCAGCGCCTTGCGCAAATGGCGCGGGCTGCCGGCATCCATGTGATTATGGCGACTCAGCGGCCGTCAGTTGATGTGATTACCGGAACGATCAAAGCCAATTTTCCAACCCGGATCAGCTTTCAGGTCACCTCACGCATTGATAGCCGGACAATTCTTGGGGAACAGGGCGCCGAGCAGCTTCTTGGGCGCGGTGACATGCTGTTCATGGAGGGCGGTGGGCGACTGCTGCGTGTTCATGGCCCCTTTGTTGAGGATGGTGAGGTTGAAGCGGTGGCCAATTTCTTGCGCCAGCAGGGGACGCCGGAATATGATGAACGTGTGGTGGCAGATGAGCAGGTGGATCAGGCGGATGATCCGAGTGCTGATGATATTGGCGAAAATGGAAACAGCCTCTATGATCAAGCGGTACAGCTTGTTGTTCGGGAACAAAAGGCGTCAACCAGTTTTGTGCAGCGTCATTTGAAAATCGGTTATAATCGAGCGGCAACAATTATTGAAGAAATGGAAAGCAACGGTATTATCAGCGCGGCTAATCATGTAGGCAAACGCGAAGTTTTGATGAGTGAAGATGGTGTGGATGGGTTTTGATGATGAGCAGACCAAAGCACAGATCTGGGTTTGGTTTATCGCTTGTTCTATCGGCGCTGTTTCTGCTGACTGCGGTGCCCGCGCATGCCATCAATTATGTCGATGAGGCTGAGGTTTGGTTTGCCAGAATCACCACAATGAAAGCCGATTTCACCCAGATCGTGTCTGATGGCACGATGGCCGAGGGTGAGCTTCACCTGCGCCGCCCGCATCGCATGAAAATCATCTATGATCTCGATAAGCCCCTGGTGCTTCTGACCACACCGGTGTGGCTGCATGTCGACCGCCCGGAAGACAGAACGCTCACCAGCTATCCTATCAGTGAGACACCGCTCTCACTGATCCTTCAGGAAGAGGTCAAGCTGCGCTCGGATGAATTCAGGACCAAGAGTTTTCTGCGGGACGGCATTATCAGCATTGTCATGGAAAAAAGAACTGGCAATGCGGCCGGTGTACTGACTTTGGAGTTTACTGAGAGACCGTTTGAACTGCGGCGTTGGACAATCGTCGATGCGGCCGATATTACGACCACCGTTACCCTGCAGAACATGCGCTTTGGTCATAAATATGAGAATAAATTCTTCACTCCATCCAATTATCAGCGCTAGCCACCCCACCCCGGAACCGGGTGCAATGATGCATCCGCAGCGAGATTTGAACCGACATGAGAATAGCAACCTGGAACATAAATTCTGTCCGCCTGCGCATCGATCTGGTGACAAAATTCCTGAATGAGTCGGATATTGATGTGCTGTGTCTTCAGGAAACGAAAACAGAAGATAAATTCTTTCCAGGCATGGCGCTGGCGGATGCAGGGTGGAGCCACCATGCCTTTCGTGGCGAAAAATCCTATAATGGTGTGGCGATAATTTCCCGCCTTCCCCTTGGTCAAATCCACCACAAGGACTGGGCCGAAAAGATCGATTGCCGGCATATTTGTGCGCAAATTGAAAATGGCCCATCGATCCACAATTTCTATGTTCCAGCGGGTGGTGACGTGCCTGACCGTGAGGAAAACCCAAAATTCGGTCACAAGTTGGATTTTCTGTCCGAAATGACCCACCATTTCACAGATCAAAGGCCGCAGAACGCTATTCTGGTGGGAGATTTGAACATTGCCCCCCTCGCCGAGGACGTATGGTCCTCCAAGCAACTGTTGAAAGTTGTCAGTCACACCCCGGTTGAGACAGAGGCGCTGAAGAGACTGATGAGTGACGGTGGGTGGGTTGATGCTGTCCGTGAGCATTTCGGCGCTGATGAGAAGCTCTATTCATGGTGGTCCTATCGGGCCCGCGATTGGGCGGCAAGCAATAGGGGTCGCAGACTTGATCATATCTGGATGAGCCATGACCTTGCCCCCTCGGTAAAGGTGGTGGATATCAGGACCGATTATCGCGGTGCAGAAAAACCATCTGACCATGTGCCGATGATTGTTGAGTTTTAGGGGCGTCCTGCGCGCCAGCGGCTAAACTCTTTTCACATTTGGCAATTTGGCGTATATGCACGTCATGACACAGTTTGTGAAAATGCACGGGCTTGGAAATGACTTCGTCATCCTCGATGCACGCGGCAATGCCAATTTGCGCGTTGGTCCGCCTGCCGCGCGCGCCATTGCTGACAGGCGACACGGCATTGGGTGTGATCAGATTCTGATCCTGCGCGATGCGGCAGAGGCCGATTTCTTCATGGAAGTTCTGAACAGTGACGGCAGCACGGCCCAAGCCTGTGGCAATGGAACGCGCTGTGTTGCTGCGATGATTAAGCGCGATAGTAAATTAGAGACGCTGCAAATCGCTACGGATGGCGGCATGTTGCGGGCCTGGTATGATGAGGACGGCCTGGTGTCTGTCGATATGGGACCGGTCAAGATGGGCTGGCAGGAGGTGCCGCTTGCCCGCGAAATGGACACATCCAATGTTGAATTGGCGGCAGCGTCGGCGCTGGCAGTCTGTCATTCCATGGGCAACCCGCATGCGGTAGTCTTTGTAGATGATGTGGATGCAGTCGATCTAGAGCAGATTGGCCCCGCGATTGAGCATGATGATCTTTTTCCCGAGCGTGTAAATCTGTCGATTGTCCATAGGCAGGAGGATGGTCTGTTCCGAATGCGGGTCTGGGAACGCGGCGCTGGCATCACGCTGGCATGTGGAAGCGGTGCGTGCGCTGTGGGCGTTGCAATTGCCAGACGTGGCCTCGGAGGCCGTGTAAATAGTATCGTGATGGATGGTGGCCTGATCACAATCGACTGGCAGGATGATGGCAGCGTGGGCGGACGGGTGATCATGACCGGACCGGTTGCCTACGCCTATCATGGTGTGATGGAGGGCGCGTTGGCGCAGGCGCTGGGCAACACAGATGGCTGAGCGTAATGCACCAAAGCTGGAGACATTTGGCTGCCGCCTGAACATCTGGGAGTCTGAGGTGATGCGCAGTCAGGCTGGAGATGCCGGGTTGAATAACGCGATAATCTTCAACACTTGCGCTGTTACCGCCGAGGCAGAGCGGCAGGCAAGGCAGGCCATCCGCCGCGCCCGCAGGGAAAATCCCGATGCGCGCATTGTTGTTACCGGATGCGCCGCCCAGATTGCTCCCCAGAAATGGTCAGACATGCCAGAAGTTGACCATGTTCTCGGCAATCACGAGAAGCTGCAGCCTGATCAGTGGCAGATACTTGGCGCTGGAAATGGTGCTGGCGACATTGTGGTTGGCGATGTGATGAGCCTGCGCGAAACAGCATCTCATATGGTTGACAGCTTTCACGGTCATACCAGAGGGTTCCTGCAAATCCAGCAGGGATGTGACCATCGCTGCACCTTCTGCATTATTCCGTATGGCCGTGGCAACAATCGGTCTGTGCCACGTGACCAGATCATTCAGTCCGCAAGAAAGCTGGTCGATGATGGGTGTGCCGAGATTGTCCTGACGGGCGTGGACATCACCTCATGGGGAGCGGATATGCCTGGTCGTCCGCGCCTTGGCCAGCTTGTTCGGCATCTGCTTGCCGCCGTGCCAGATCTGCCCCGGCTTCGTTTGTCATCGATCGACCCGGCCGAGCCCGATTATGATCTGATGGAAATTCTGCAGCGCGAGGAGAGGTTGATGCCGCATCTGCATCTCTCCATCCAGCATGGTGATGATCTGATCCTCAAACGTATGAAGCGTCGGCATCTGGCGCGTGATGTGATCAGATTCTGTGACGAGGCCCGTCGCCGGCGCCCGGACATTGTGTTTGGTGCTGACATGATTGCCGGTTTTCCGACCGAGACAGTGGCGGCGCACACAGCGAGTCTTGATCTGATCAAGCGGGCGGGTATCACCTTTTTGCATGTATTCCCATTTTCGCCCCGCGAGGGAACGCCGGCTGCCCTGATGCCACAGCTTGATGGCAATCTCATTCGTGAGCGCGCTGCTGAGTTACGTCACTGCGGCAGGGCCAGGCGATCAATTTTTTTTGAGAATCTGGTTGGTAGCCATGATCAGATGCTTGTTGAGACAGGTAATATCGGCCATGGCAGGAACTATAGCAGGATGAAACTGAGTGGTGATTATGTGGCCGCAGGAAGTCTTGTGGATGTGACAATCACCGAAATGCAAAATGATCTATTGGTAGTCCAGAGGCGCTGATATGAGTTGGCTTCAGAAGCTTAAAAATGGCCTCGGCAAGACCAGTGCCAAGGTCACAGGTCAATTGTCATCCCTGCTTGGCAGGTCGAAGATTGACGCAGCCTCCCTCGAGGAGGTCGAGGATGCGCTGATCGCCGCTGATCTTGGCACGCAGTCAGCAATGCGTCTGGCTGCTTCAATGCGGAAATACAAATTTGATGGGCCGGTCACGAGCGAGTCGCTGGCTGCGGCCCTATCTGATGGTATCACTGAAATTCTGGAACCGGTTGCTGTCCCGATTGTCCTCCGTGATGATGCCAGGCCGCATGTAATCCTGCTTGTCGGGGTCAATGGGTCGGGAAAGACAACCACTGCCGGCAAACTTGCTCAGCAATGGCGGAGCGAGGGCAAAAGTGTGATGCTGGCTGCTGGTGATACTTTTCGCGCCGCCGCCATAGAACAATTGCAGATCTGGGGTGAACGCACGGGAACCGAAGTGATCGCTGGCAGTCAGGGTGGAGATGCCGCAGCGCTTGCTTACACGGCGATGGAAAAGGCTGCGGCCACGGGAACGGATGTATTGATCATCGACACGGCAGGTCGCCTTCAGAACCGAGCTGAGTTGATGGACGAGTTGGCAAAAATTGTGCGGGTGATCCGCAAGCTGGATGATTCGGCGCCGCATGATTCCATTATCGTTCTCGACGGTACGGTTGGGCAGAATGCAATCAGTCAGGTCAAAGCCTTCCGGGAGGTCGCCGATGTCACCGGACTTATTGTCACCAAACTTGATGGCTCAGCCAAGGGGGGCATTGTGATTGCACTTGCCGAGGAATTTGGCATCCCCGTTCACGCCGTTGGCGTTGGCGAGGGTGCGGATGATTTGCAGGCATTCACCGCGCGCGATTTTGCCAATGCCCTTACCGGCGCCAGCGACTAGTGCTCAGCTGCCTTTCGCACTGGGCAACAATTGATTGCTGCGTTCTGTAAGCCGGTAAACCACCAGACCGGCAATTTCATGAAGCGTTTGTCGCATCGAGCCAAAGCCTTGCTGAAGACTGTAAAGCTTCTCAAAATCCGTCCCTGTTGTGTAATCGACGGGATAGGGGATGATCCCAGTCCACCCCGCCGCCTCGAAGCTCCCGATTGAGCGCGGCATATGCGCCGCAGATGTTACCAGGATCCAGCGAGATCCGGGCTGCGGCAGAAGTAGCTGCCGGCTGTTAACGGCATTTTCGTATGTGTTGCGGCTTGTCTCCTCAAATTGAATGCGCCCTAACGGCACACTCAGGTCAGACAGCAATCGTCGGATGACGTCCGCCTCGCCCCAGCCTTGGTGAAACAATCTACCGGAAAAACCGGAAAAAACCAGCGGAACATCTGGATATTGCCGATGCAGCTTTAGTCCCATTGTCAGCCGTTCGGCACTTCGATTCTGTTGTGGCTGATCGCGCTGTTGTGACACAAAGCCGGATCCGGTGTGGCCGCCAAGAATGATGACACCATCAATTGGACGCTCATCCATGGTTGGAATGGGAAAGCGATTCTCCAGCAGCATCAGGCCGGCCTGCGAGAAAGGTAAAAATCCATAAAGAAGGGGCAGGCCAACCGCAAACACAACCAAGGCTCTTTGCAGCCGCCGCCGCCGCCGCCATTTCGCGAGCAAGGCGATTATCAACAATAAAAAAGGGTGGACCAACGGTTCGAGAACCAGTGACAAGGTCTTTGAGAGAACAAAAAACATAACACAATTCTTGACAACTTATCCCGGATAGCGCAATACATCTCGCAATTCTGGCCATCGCCGACCGACACGACCCTAGCGGGTTCCATCCGTCCTTGAAGTTTTCGAGCACGGGTGCAATTTCGCTGTTTCGGTTTTCAAGGTTGATAGTCGGCATGAACCAATGTGCAGGGCTCTGGCCTGTGGAACTGAAAGAGGACGGATTGGCGCGATGTTTGACAGCTTGAAAGACAAGCTTCAGGACGTTTTCAGCGGACTTGCCAAGCGCGGCGCGCTCAGCGAGGCCGACGTTGATGCAGCGCTGCGTGAGGTCCGTCTTGCGTTGCTTGATGCCGACGTTGCTCTGCCGGTGGTTAAATCGTTCATCGCCAAAGTTCGTGATGGTGCTGTCGGCTCTGATGTCCTGAAATCAGTCCGCCCGGACCAGCAGGTCATCAAGCTAGTCAATGATGCGCTGACTGAGGTTCTTGGCGGGGACGCGGCACCGCTGAATATTGCGACAAATCCACCGTCAGTGATTTTGATGGCTGGTCTGCAGGGTTCTGGCAAGACCACAACTGCTGGTAAGCTGGCGCTCCGGCTGCGTTCTCGCGAGCGGAAAAAGGTGATGCTGGCATCACTTGATGTGACGCGCCCTGCGGCGCGTGAGCAGTTGCGTTTGCTGGGTGAGCAAGCAGAGGTTGGTGTTTTGCCGGAGGTGGAGCGCGAGACACCGGGACAGATTGCGAAGCGCGCATTGCAGGCTGCCAAATTGCAGGCTTATGATGTGCTCATTCTCGATACGGCCGGCCGAATCAGCATCGACGAAGCGTTAATGGCTGAATTGCGTGACATCAAAAAATTAACCGAACCGCATGAAATTCTGCTCGTTGCGGACGCGCTTACCGGTCAGGATGCGGTCAACACCGCCGAGGCATTCCACAATGCGATTGGTGTAACCGGCATCGTTCTGACCCGTCTTGATGGTGATGCACGCGGCGGTGCTGCGCTGTCCATGCGTCACATAACTGGATGTCCCATCAAGCTGGTTGGTGTTGGCGAGAAGCAGGATGCTCTTGAGGATTTCGACCCTGCCCGCATGGCTGGCCGCATTCTCGACATGGGCGATGTTGTCGCGCTTGTTGAAAAGGCCGCCGAAACCATTGAAGCGGATGAGGCCGAGCGTATCGCCAAACGGATGGCCAAGGGCCAGTTCGACATGAATGATTTTCTGGCACAGATTCGTCAGTTGCAGAAAATGGGCGGCCTTGGTGGCTTGATGGGTATGTTGCCGGGTATAGGCAAGATGCAAAAGCAGATTGCCGCCGCTGGCATTGATGATTCGATGATCAAGCGCCAGGAGGCCATTATCCTTTCCATGACGAAGAGGGAGCGGGTGTCGGTCGGTTTGTTGAATGCATCGCGTCGCAAACGCATTGCGGCTGGCTCGGGAACCTCGGTTCAGGAAGTGAACAAGGTCGTCAAACAATATCAGGATATGTCGCGTATGATGAAGAAGCTGGGTGGTAAATCCGGTGCTGCGGCAATGAAGGCGATGATGGGTGGCGGTATGCCCGGCATGGGTGGTACCAGCGGCGGCATGCCTGATATGGAAGCGCTTTCAAAGGGAATGGGGAAGATGCCCAACATGCCAGGAATGCCCGGTGGTCTAATGGGCGGATTGCCAAAGGGATTGCCCGGTCTAGGTGGAAAGCCATCGGGAAAGAAGAAATAAACAAATGCATTTGCCAATGAGAGGAATAAAAACATGGCTCTGAAAATCAGACTGGCACGAGGTGGTGCAAAGAAACGTCCATTTTACCGGATTGTGGTTGCCGAGGCGTCAGCCCCGCGCGATGGTCGTTATGTGGAACGTGTTGGCACATACAACCCGATGGTTCCAAAAGATCATGATCAGCGTTTGACGCTGAATGGTGAGCGGATCACCTATTGGATGGGGCAAGGCGCACAACCCACCGAGAGGGTGCAGAAAATGCTGGCGACTGCCGGTCTTGCCGCAGCCCCTGTGATTCGTGACCAGCCAAAGAAATCAGCCCCTGGCAAGAAGCGGGCAGAACGCGAGGCTGAGGCGGCTGAGGCTGCCTCTGCTGCTGCTGAAGAGGCTGCCGCAGAAGCTGAATCTGCTGCTGCTGAAGAGGTTCCGGCCGAGGAGGCGCCAGCTGAGGAAGCTGCTGCTGAAGAGGAAAAGGCAGAGGGATAATGGCTGCCGGCCGGATATGTCTTGGTGTGATTGTTGGTGTTCATGGTGTGCGTGGGCACCTAAAAATCAAGGCCTACACAGACGATCCTGCGGCGCTTGACCGTTACGGGCCGATATCTTTGGACGATGGGAGGCTATTGCATCTGAAAGTTAAATCCGTGTCCCCGAAAGGTACGGTCATTGCTGTGGCGCAGGAGGTGACAGATCGCAACGAGGCAGAGGTGATGCGGGGCCTTGAGCTATTCATAAAGCGTGACGCCTTGCCACCAACCGCGGATGATGAGGTCTATCACTCCGACCTTGTTGGCCTTGAGGCACGCGACAATGATGGCGTGGCAATCGGTGTCATCGTAGGGCTTCATGATTTTGGCGCTGGCGACATCATCGAGGTGAAACCACCCTCAGGGCCGACGATGATGTTGCCCTTTGCGCATGAATATCGGGACGAGGTGAGGCTTGAAGAAGGGTTTGTCACGCTGTTACCGCCACAAGGAATGATGGAGCTGGTGGGGATGGACGGTAAGACTGAAAACCCTGACGGGCGAATGGACCGGAGCAAAGCGCACAGCACCCAAAGCAAGAGTGTATCGGAGTAGTCAGATGCCGATCTCGCAATGGGATGCAACTGTTTTGACCCTGTTTCCAAAGATGTTTCCGGGACCCTTGGCCTCGTCTCTGGCAGGAAAATCGTTGAATCAGGGTGTCTGGGCGCTGAAAACACTGGACATTCGGGATTTTGCAAGCGATAAGCACCGAACTGTCGATGATACTCCCTTCGGGGGCGGTGTTGGCATGGTGTTGAAGCCTGACGTTGTTGCAGCTGCGTTGGCGCATGTTGGTGATGCACCTGGACCCAGAATATACCTCACCCCGAGGGGCAGGGTTCTGGATCAACAGACGGTCCGCGATCTAGCGGAACAGCCCGGTGCTGTTTTTCTGTGCGGGCGTTATGAAGGCGTCGATCAGCGGGTGATTGACGAGACCGATATGATGGAGATCAGTATCGGTGATTACATCCTGTCTGGTGGCGAGCCCGCCGCGATGATAGTGATGGATGCGGTTGTCAGGCTTTTGCCCGGGGTGATGGGCAAGGAAGAAGGGCACCGGGACGAAAGTTTTGAGACTGGGTTGCTGGAGCATGCGCAATATACGCAGCCCAGAGTCTGGCAAGGAATTGAGGTGCCGCCGGTTCTGGCGTCAGGCCACCACCAAGAAATCGCCGAATGGCGGCTGGCGGAGGCAAAGAGAGAAACGCGGGAGCGACGTGCAGATTTGTGGGAACAATATTTGCAGACGCAGCAAACGCAGAAGACAGAAAAGTAAGTGATTTGTCTGCCATAATGTGGGCGTGAAATTGGAACAGTAGAACGAAGGGACGCGAGAGATGAATATCGTTGACCGTATTGGCAAAAAACAGATGGAAAATGCTTTGGCTCAACGCGAAATTCCCGAGTTTGCACCCGGCGACACCGTGCGGGTTGATGTTAAGGTGGTTGAAGGCTCGCGCGAGCGTATTCAGGCCTTTGAGGGGGTATGTATCGCCCGGAAGAATAATGGTGTAAACTCCTCATTTACCGTCCGCAAAATGTCTTACGGTGAGGGCGTTGAGCGGGTGTTCCCGTTATATGCGCCCCAGGTTGCCGGATTGACAGTCGTGCGTCGCGGCCGTGTGAGGCGCGCCAAGCTGTATTATCTTCGCGGCCGCACGGGCAAGGCAGCCCGAATTGCGGAAAAGACAACATACCGCGAGGCATCTTCTTCCTGATTGGCCTGACCGGCAAGGGAGGAAGTCCTCGCCGGCAGACATCAGGAGAAAATCATGTCGGCTCCAAAAACACTGTTTGATAAAATCTGGGATGCGCATGTTGTGCATCAGCAGGAAGATGGCACCTGTCTGATATATATCGACCGGCACCTTGTTCACGAAGTGACGAGCCCACAGGCGTTTGAAGGTCTGCGCAACACCGGACGCGCGGTGCGCTCGCCTGAGCGGACACTTGCGGTGGCTGATCATAACGTGCCAACAACCGACAGATCGCAGGGCATTGCCGACGAGGAGTCACGCATCCAGGTCGAAACGCTGGCTCAGAATGCAGCTGATTTTGGTGTTCCCTATTTTGCGATGAATGATATCCGGCAGGGGATTGTCCATGTGATCGGGCCGGAGCAGGGGTTCACCCAGCCGGGCATGACTATCGTCTGTGGCGATTCC
>CACCQD010000036.1 GCA_902547925.1 uncultured SAR116 cluster alpha proteobacterium
TCATCTTGGGGTGAGACAAATCACCGTCATCAGCTGACAAACATAAGCGATATTCGTGGTCTTGTTCTACGCGGGGGCATTATTCTGCGCGGTGATCTATTTTACGCGGGGATAAGAGATCACGGATATGAATCTTGCGGGCAATTGAACGAGTGTCTCAGGACCGTGGGGCGCATCTGCTTCAAAAAACAGGGTGTCTCCGGGCTCCAACCTGAAGAGCTGGTCATCATGTCGGTACTCGACAATGCCCTCGAGCATGTAAATGGTTTCAACACCATCATGCTGAAAGGTCGGAAATCTGTCGGATTTTTCCGTTAGCGTGATCAAATATGGCTCAACGACAACACCGCTTGAAACCGATTTGAGATGCCCAAGAAGCTTGTATTGATGACCAGCTCTTGTGCCAGCTCCATTCGTTTCCACGCCATCACCTGATTTTGTGTGAACGGCATATCGGGTTTCTTCAAACACGCGCAGGAAACTTGTCAGGGGAACACTGAGCGCAATGGCAAGACTTTGCAGCGTCGAGAGTGAGGGTGAAATATTGCCGTTCTCTATCTTCGAGAGCATGCCTTTCGACAGGCCCGTGCGTTTGGCAAGGTCACTTACGGTAATTCCTTGTTGCAGGCGAAACCCTTTGGTGGCACGACCAATGGCAATTTCCAGCACCTTTTCACGTGCGGGAGTTGGTTGATGGGGATTTTGGTCTAGTGTCACTGTGGGCTCTTTGGGGCAATTTGTGATTGTGAGGAAACCTTACACCCAACTGCATAAAATGGCCACATCCGCTGGCTGTAAATGATGATCCATACCTTGCTCATGAATAAGTGCCAGACAATCCATGTGAAACTTGTAAAGTAGGGAACGATGATACTTTTCTTGGCGCAGATGCCATCGGGAGACACAATAGTTTGACCCTATTTCTGACCTCACTTTTCCCACGTTTTTGTGCAAGCCCTTCATTTGCCCTCTTGATGGCAGCGATGATGTGGGGCGGCCATACGATTGTTGCCCGTGCCTCTGTGGGGGAGGTCTCGCCAATGCTGATGATGGCGCTGAGGTGGATTCTTTGCCTGGTGATATTGTTGTTTTTCTACGGGCGGGACATCAAAAAAGAATGGCCTGGCATCAGCCAGAACATCTCTTGGCTGGCCTTGATGGGCGGCGTGTTTCTGGCTGGCTTTACCACGTTTTTCATCTTGGCTGCGCAATATACAAGTGCGACCAATCTGGGGATCATGCAAAGCTCCATCCCCGGCATTGTTGTTTTGCTTGGCTTTATTTTCTTGAGACAGAAATTCAGGCTTATCCAGATTTGTGGATTGTGTCTCTCGATGGTTGGCGTTGTCTATTTGATCTGCAATGGATCTCTGCTGTCGCTGATGACTCTGGAATTTAATCTTGGTGATCTTTTCATGCTGGTTGCTTGTATTTGTTATGCGAGCTTTACTGTTGGCCTAGCGAAGAAAATGCCTGTAAATTCTTTTCTACTCCTCACTATTTTTTCGTTCTTTGCAGCTATTACCTTGGCTATTGGAACCATATTTGAGTATTTAGAGGGGAATTTGGTACCGCCCAGTCCTTTTGGGCTCTTTGCGATTTTTTACAGTGGTGTTATGGCCTCATTGGTTGGACAGCTTCTTTTTGTCAGGGGCGTTCAGTCCATCGGCTCAAACAGAGCAGGGCTTTATTTAAATATGGTGCCTGTATTTGGCGCGATGATGGCAGTCATGTTTTTGGGAGAACATCTGCAGGGGTTTCATTTTATTTCTGCCTTATTTGTGCTTTCAGGTATCTATTTTGTTGAAAGATTCAAATCCACCTAATACGTCTCTTAGTAAATTAATTCCCGGGAGGAGCAAAATGATCAACAAACGCGATTTCTATATTAACGGTGCGTGGGTTACGCCAATTGATGGCACTGATTTTCCTGTTCTGAACCCCGCAACAGAAGAGGCCTACGCATTGATTTCGCTGGGTGGTTCTGCTGATGCCGAAGCTGCGATAAAGGCGGCGCGCGAAACATTCCCGTCCTGGTCGATGACCACCCCACGGGAGCGTGCGGAATATCTGAAAGCCCTGCTTGCCGTCTATGAGGCGAGATCGGAAGAAATGGCGCAAAGCATTTCCACCGAGATGGGTGCTCCGATTGACATGTCCATTGCCGATCAGGCAAGTGCCGGCCGGTCGCATTTGAAGGCATTTTTGCGGGCACTTGATAATTTTGAGTGGTCAAGGCCGGTCCGCCCGGGGATGGAAGGACAGGATCTGGTGCATGAAGCGGCTGGTGTGGCCGCATTGATCACGCCCTGGAACTGGCCGATGAATCAGGTGGTGTTGAAAGTTGGCGCGGCGCTGGCGGCCGGATGCACAATGGTTCTCAAGCCCTCTGAAATTGCCCCGATGTCGAGCGTGTTGTTCGCCGAGATGGTGCATGAGGTGGGCCTGCCTGCTGGTGTGTTCAACATGGTTAATGGCGATGGGGCAGGTGTTGGCACGATTCTGTCATCGCATCCGGACATCGACGTTGTATCCTTCACTGGATCGACACGGGCTGGCATCCTGATCAGCAAGGCTGCTGCCGATACCGTCAAGACGGTGTCGCTGGAGCTTGGTGGTAAATCACCCAATCTGGTGTTTGATGACACGGATATTGAGGCGGCGGTTGCCCGTGGCGCGACCTTCTGCTTTGCCAATACCGGTCAGTCCTGCAACGCGGCAACCCGGATGCTGGTTGAGCGTAGCGCCTATGACAAGGCGGTTGAAGTGGCGGCGGCGACAGCCAACGCAACGAAGGTCGATATGCCCAACAAACGTGGTGATCACATTGGTCCCCTCGTCTCGGAAACACAATTTGACAAGGTGCAGCAACTGATCCAGGCCGGTATTGATGAAGATGCCCGCCTCGTTGCCGGCGGTGTTGGCCGGCCAGAGGGACTCAATCGTGGTTGGTTTGTGAAACCGACGGTCTTTGCCGATGCGACACCTGATATGACCATCATGCGCGAGGAGATTTTTGGCCCGGTTTTGGCGATCATGCCCTTCGACACCGAGGATGAAGCCATTGAATTGGCGAATGACACGCCTTACGGCCTTGCCGCCTACATTCAGACAGGCAGCAACGAGCGCGCCCGCCGCGTGGCTGCCAAGCTTCGCGCCGGAATGATTCAGGTGAATGGCTCTGGCCGCGCCTCCGGCAGCCCCTTTGGCGGTTACAAACAATCGGGCGTTGGCCGGGAAGGTGGTGTCTGGGGAATTGAAGAATTCCTTGAAATCAAGTCGATCAGTGGCATTGTCGGTGACTGACCGGTTTGATATCGCAGTTCAGCGAACGTGCAGGAAATGGGGCGGCACTGATGTCTGACAAGGATGACGAAGCCGTCCGCTTGCTAAAAGGGGCTTATGCGCTCAGCTCACCTGCTGACAATCGCAGCTACTACCGCGATTTTGCCCGCCATTATGACAGTTCCTTCGCCGCCACGCTTGGCTATGTCTATCCGGATGCCGTTGCCCGGGCTTTGCTGGCGTGCCAGCGTCCGGATGGCGTGGTTCTGGATGTGGGCTGCGGCACTGGCCTTGTCGGTGTCGAACTCCACAAAGCACAGCCCGACCTGCTCGTTGATGGTGTTGATATCTCGCCCGAGATGCTGGCTGTGGCTGCACAGAGGGACCTTTATAATAGCCTCTATGAAGCTGATCTCACGGCTGATGTTGCGGTGCTGCGTAATGGCTATGCTGCCGTGATCAGCGCTGGCACTTTCACCCATGGCCATTTGGGGCCGGAGCCGATTGCCGGTTTGATCTCCTGCTGTCGTAGCGGCGCGCAGGCGGTGATCGGGGTCAATGCGGCGCATCATGAGGCGCATGGTTTTGCGCCATTCATGGACGAGCTTGAGGCCAACGGGCGCATCACGTCACCAGAGTATGATGAGGTGATGATCTATGATGGCAGTGATCAGGATTATGCTGGTGATACCGCGCTGATCATGCGCTTTGCGATCATTAAGTGACTATTACTTGGTCAACAATGTTTGGTCACCAATGCTTGGTCACCAACAGTCACTCACAGCCATTCAGTCATTATTACTCAATCATTATCATTCAGGCCGGCACCAGCACCTGCCAGACGTGACGCTTCTGTTGCCGGTGCATAGGTGTTGTGCGCAAACCGGGTGAGGGTGGCGATACAATCACTCGCTGTCGAATCGACCCGGTTTCCAATCCGTTTGATCATGTCGCTGTCTGCAGGCCCGAAACTGATCGTGCAATCGGCCGCGCTGATGAGCAGCGCCGTTTCAACAATGTTGGCCGAAAATCCATCGTCCGAAACAATGATGCGTATCGCGCCGATTTCCAGCAAAACCGGATGGCTGCCTGTCGCCTGACTTGCCAGAAATGGCAGCAGCAAAAGCGGTTCACGGACGCCAGATTGCGCAAGTGGCAGGGTGATGCCACCATCTGAAATGGCGCTACCAAGCCGCAAGGGGCATATCCATGCACCCCCGGCCTCTGGCGTGCCCTCGGCACCGCTCATTTTTGGTGCGTCCTGATAAGCTGACAGATACCGGCATAGCGCGGCAATGCCGGGGCCGCCACTGCGCGTCAGCCAGCGCAGGGCAAAACCAGCTTCCTCGGCGATACCCCAGGGCATACCGACACCACGCGCTGCCTTGATGGCGAGCGCACTGGCTTCGCCCACGGACCAGCTCCCACCGGGGCTGGTCAAGGCGCCTCACTGTCCGGCGCTTCGCTGTCCGACGTGTCAGGTATGTCCGGCATTTCTGGCATGTCTGATAGGGGCGGATAGACAAGGCTGTCAGGGTCAAATAGGGCAAGTTCATCGGGGAATGGTGCACCCTGGAACATGGTGATCCGGAGCCACCTGTCCGAGCGCGGATCAAATTTCGTTGCGCCAAAAAAGGATAATTTGCACCGCAACAAATCGATTGGCAGCATCTCGGCGGCAATTGTATTGTCTCGAATTTCGCCATAGGGATAATGGCTGACGAGTTGGGCGCGCCGCGTAATATGGCGGTGTTCGGGATGCGCCATCAAAAAGACCGCGACCGTATCATCAGCTGCGAAGGCGGTTAGGTCCGCCATTGCAAGCTTGGCATCACGGCCGGGTGCCAAGGGCTGTTCATAATCGGTGATTTCCTCATCAAAACGCTCACCAAGGCGCGGCTCCAGTTTTTCCTCGGAAACATACCACACGCGCGCCTGCGCTGGGCGGCTGTCATAGTCGATGTCAGCTGTCCAGTCATAGGTGTTTTGCAAGATATCGCGCAAAGTGCCAATTTCCATTGTGCCGTCGATACAGAATTGCTGCGCCTCATCAGCGGCCATGTGCGCTGCCAGATCATCAACCAGCTGCGGATAGGGTTCAAGCATCAGCGAGATCAGCTGTTCCTGCCCCTCGCTGTCAAGCATGGCCTCTGCCCAGCGGTACAATCTGTCCCAGACATAATCACTGCTCATATCAGCGGTCGAGAGATGGTGTAACGTAGTTGTCAGATCATGGCGCAAACCGTATATCTTTTTCGCCTGATAGGCATGCTCAACTTGCCAGTTCTCGGCATTGACAAGGGCGCGCTGGACAAGTTCGGTAAAAAGACCAATCTCTTGTTGGCTGACCTGTTTGACCGCCCGCACGCGGGCAAATGCGCTTTCACGCGCATGAATCCAGGAATGGATCAAAGCTGGATGATTGATTAGAAACGGGGCCATGCCCAGCCCTGTCGAGTTACCAACACCGATGCGCCGCCGGATAGCCAGATCGAGCTTCACAGCCGTCTCAGGCGACCGCACCCGGGCCATATGTTCAACCATATCTATAGTGAAGGTACGGATCAGCCACACAGATAGGAGTTCCGGCTGGAATGAACCGGCAAATTCGGGCCGGTCGGCCCAGACATCACGGTCAGCTGCTCCGAATTTGCCAGAGCCATAAACCGCTGTCGTGCGCATCAGATAGCCAACAGGCTCAATCTGCGCGACATCGGGTTGGGTGCCGGCAGCAAGGCAGGTGGCAACATAATCAAAAAGCCTGACCGATCTGTTGGCCCGCGACAGAGATAGTTCGGCTTCGGAAATGCGGCCAGCCTCCTGATAGGGGACATTGCCGCCAAGCCGGTCAATATCGGCCTCACTAAGGTCACCATCATGCAGCGTAAAGGTCGCGTCCCAAGCCTCGGCGATAACCCTGTCAGAGCGCAGATCGTCCGGCAGGTCATGCGCAAAGGCGACTAATGTGTAGCTGCGTTCCGGTCCGCTTGCCCGATATGTGGCAACGCCCACTCCCTTTTCATTGATCCGCCATAAAGGGCGGTCAAACACCCAGCCATTTGTTTTCAGCCTTCGCAGCAGCACCCGCATGAAGCTCAGCCGGCTCTGATGCAGCGATCCCATGCGGGCAAGGCGCATGACCGTGCTGGCGGGCCGCAGTGGAACCGCATTAGGGGCTTCGGGCTGTAGGGGGTGACCGTCCATTGATCTATCCATTTGCTGGTCCGAAATTTTCATCATAAAACCGCAGCCAGTTTTCTCCCATCACGGCGAAGGTGTCGGCCTTGCTGAATCCATTCGCGATCAGACCGGCGGCGATATTGCCGAAATGCCGGTTGTCCTCGAACCAGTCCGGCATTGGCGGAAAGCCGGCATCACCTGCCGATCCCTCGCCATAATCTATTTCCTTCGACCAGCGGCCGACCCGCATCCATTCAACCACACTGTCCGGCTGATCCTGACAGAGATCGGAGCCAAGGCCGATATTGTCAACGCCCATCACGTCGGCAGTGCGCGCAATCATCTCGCAGAAACTCTTCAATGTGCAATCGCTCTTGTCCTTTAGATGATGTGGATACATCGAAAAGCCAAGCATGCCACCTGACTGGCCAAGTGCGCGCAGGACAGCGTCGGATTTGTTCCGCCGCGCCGGGTGCCAGAAGGCGGGGTTGGCATGGGTAATGGCAATGGGCCGTTCTGAGACCTCGATTGCCTCGAGGGTTGAACGTTCGGCTGAATGGCTCATGTCAACGACCAGCCCGACGCGGTTCATTTCCTTGATCACCTGTCGGCCCATGCGTGTCACACCCGGGTCCTCGGCCTCATAACAGCCGGTGGCCAGCAGCGACTGGTTGTTATAGGTCAATTGCATGAAACGGGCGCCAAGAGCATGCCAGATTTCAACAAGGCCAATATCATCCTCGATGGGCGAGGGGTTCTGAAACCCAAAAAAGATTGCGGTGCGGCCCTCAATCTTGGCGCGGCGCACATCATCACCCGTGCGGCCATGGAAAATCAGCTCGGGAAACCGCTTAAACCAGCGATTCCAAGTCTCGACATTGGCGATAGTCTCGCGAAACATCTCGTGATAGGCGATCGTCACATGCACCGCGCAGACGCCACCTTCCTGCATCTGCTGGAAAATCTTTTCCGACCAATTGGCATATTGAAGGTTGTCGATCAGATGCATGGTTTATCTCGTTGCGGCTGTCTCGCTAGCACATTTTTGGTTCGGCGCCTATGACGGTGTTCCAGAGCTGATATACGAGGTCTTGACGGTCGTGTAGAATTCCACAGCATAACCGCCCTGCTCGCGTGGGCCATAGGACGAACTGCCACGCCCACCAAACGGCACATGATAATCGGTGCCGGCGGTTGGCAGATTGACCATCACACAGCCGGTTCTAGCGTTGCGGCGAAAATGCGATGCGCGCGCCAGATCCCGCGTGACAATGCCGGAAGTCAGGCCGAAATGCGTGTCATTGACCAGATGAAGCGCCTCGTCATAACTGTCCGCCTTGATCACACAGGCAATCGGGGCAAACATTTCCTCTTTGTTGATGCGCCAGTCATTGCCGGTTCCCGCCACAACCGCCGGTGTCATGTAATAGCCATCTGTGTACCGGCTGACACGGTCACCGCCACAGATAATCTCACCGCCCTCTGACTTGGCCAACTCCACATAAGCCATGTTTTCATCAAGCTGGGTCTGACTGACAACAGGGCCGATCTGTGTGCCGTCTTTCAGCGCATTGTCGACAACCATCGCGGCCGCGCCAGCTGCCAGCCTCTCGACAAACTCATCGTGAACCGCGCTATGCACAATCAGACGTGATGAGGCCGTGCATTTCTGGCCGGTGCCACTAAAAGCACCGCCAAGTGCTGCGGCCACAGCAATCTCCATATCGCCATCATCCATCACTGCAAGCGCATTCTTCGATCCCATTTCCATCTGTACTTTTGTCAGATTGCCGATCGCTGACTGCGCGATCTGTTTGCCTACCTCGACCGATCCGGTAAAGCTGATGGCGTCAATGGCCGGGCTTTCGATCAGCTGCTGGCCGATGCTGCCACCAGCCCCCATGACAAGGTTGAACAGGCCGGCAGGCAAATCCTGCCGTGAAATGATTTCCGCCAGCGCGACCGCAGAAGCGGGAACAAGATTGGCTGGTTTCCAGATCACCGCATTGCCAAAGGCCAGCGCCGGTGCAATCTTCCACACGGCGGTCGCGGTTGGAAAATTCCACGGGCTGACAATGGCCACGGTGCCAACCGGTTCACGGCGCACATCAATCTCGATGTTGGGGCGCACGCTGTCCGCCGTATCACCAATCTGGCGCAACACCTCGGCGGCATAATAGGTGAAGAACTGGCCAGCGCGGTAAATCTCGCCCTTGCCCTCGGCCAGCGGTTTTCCCTCTTCACGGCTCAACAATGTGCCAAGCTCGGCGCTTCTTTCCATCAACTCATTGCCGATATTCATCAGCACGGTCTGGCGCGCCTCAAGCCCTGTCGCGGCCCAGATTTTCTGGGCTTTGCGGGCGGCGTCGAGGGCTTTGGTGAGCTGTGAGCTGCTAGCCTGTGCAAAATGACCGATGACATCCGACAAATCGGACGGGTTTCGGTTTTCAACGCTGGTGTCGCCCGCCAGCCATTCACCAGCAATGAAGTTGTTTTTGGTCTTGGTCATTTTCGTTTCCATTCTGTAGGCCGGGTTTCAGCCAAAGGTGCAATCCAGTGGATTTATTATAATCTGGTTTATGAAGTCAGGCCAGCCAACCAAAAGTTGTTTATGCTTGTCGCTCACCACAATTGGGGCGGATAGCCGTTGCCTATCACCTTCGTTTATCTACACAGCTTTAACGTGTCTGTCACCACACTCATTTTATGGCCCTCCAAAATTGGCGCATTGTCAAATTGGTGCAGATCAAGTCCCTGAATACATAATGAATTATAGCCATATCCAGGAGTGCTGCGCCGCTAGTGATGCGTGTAGATTTCACAATGCCGACAAAAGTAATAGCGCGCGGTATTGGTGTTCCACTGATACAGGTTGAGATTGTCCTCGCCGGCGGTAAGGCGGAACGCTTCCCTGTCGGCGGTCAGCATCACCACGCCCTTGCGCCGGGATAACGAACAATCGCACCAGCTGGCACCGTGCGCCTCGTCATCAACGTCAAATCGTACTCTGCCGCAATGGCAGCTGCCCTCTGAATAGTCATATAAAGATATTCCTGCTGTCACTCTCCTGCCATCGTAAAACCCTTACTGATAACATCATCACAATCAATCCCAAAACAGAGCTTTGCAGATGTCTGTTTTGGTGATACGCGGGTGAGTGTATTTATTTTAAGGAGTGCGCAATGGACCGTTTCGCCGAATGGTTTGCCCGGCCCTATGTGGCATTGTGCTTTCTTGCCTCTGGAATGGCTGTGATCCCGCTGAATGACGCTTTGATCAAGCTGCTTGGTGACACCATGCCACTTGGCCAGATCGTCACCATTCGCTCAGTGATGAGCCTCGCCCTCATTGCCCTTTTCAGCGCTGG
>CACCQD010000037.1 GCA_902547925.1 uncultured SAR116 cluster alpha proteobacterium
CCTTAACGACAGATATTCGCGACAGCCTTCATCAAGGTCGGGTGATTTTTATCACAATTGGTTTGGCTTCACTATTTGCATCCCTCTCCATTGCAGTCTCTGTAGGGGCTGTCGCAATTCCTGTTAGTACGGTTTGGAGTATTCTCGGCAACAAGCTTCTTCCTGACTATTTTGAGCAAACTTGGACACAAGGCCGTGATGCTATTGTTTGGGGCATTCGCTTTCCTCGAGCACTTTTGGCCCTAATGGTAGGCGCAGGATTGGCGATGGTTGGAGCCAGCCTCCAAGCAGTGACCCGGAACCCGCTGGCTGATCCTCACCTTTTAGGAATTTCATCTGGAGGAGCTTTTGGTGCAATATTCGCCCTTTTGCACACCGGGCTTTTTTGGGTCTTTTAACAGTTCCATTGTTTGCATTTGTGGGTGCTTTGGGGGCAACTCTTACAGTGTTGGGTGTGTCGCGCATAGCAAAAGCAACCAGCGCAGATCGCTTGGTGTTAGCAGGCGTAGCAATTTCCTTTATAATCATGGCTGCAGCAAACGTACTCATTTTCCTTGGCGATCCAAAGGCCAGCCACACTGTAGTATTTTGGATGCTGGGTGGCCTCGGCCTTGCACAGTGGGAACAGCTTTCATACCCATTTACGATACTTGTGCTGTGCGCCATTTGGTTGTTAAAAAATACAAATCAATTAAACGCAATGACAATTGGGGATGAAACAGCGGCAACACTTGGCATTCCAGTTGTAAGGTTTAGGCTTGTTGTTTTTGTAGTGGGTGCCCTGATCACTGGAGTTATGGTTGCCTTTTCTGGAATTATTGGATTTGTCGGCCTCATGGTTCCACACATTGCACGGATGATCGTGGGCGGAGATTACATTCGCGTCCTCCCTGCATCCGCTTTGATAGGCTCTATCTTTCTCCTTTGGGCTGATATTGCTGCAAGGACGGTGATGGCTCCGGAAGATATGCCAATTGGTATTGTTACAGGGCTGATTGGCGGGGTGTTTTTTGTCTGGCTTCTAGGAAGATGGAGAGCCTAAGTTACAGAACATTAAATGTAGTAGATCAAAAGTATTTATTCACCGTGTGACTTTTTTTGGAGATGGTCTTGGATCGAGTACCGGTAACGCTTCTTACAGGTTTTCTTGGTAGTGGCAAATCAACACTACTAACACAAATTTTGCGTGATCCGGGATTCGCTGACACCGCGGTAATTGTCAACGAATTTGGCGAGGTTGGACTTGATGGGATCTTAATCAATCATGGAGATGATCAGATTGTTGAGATGACATCTGGGTGCATTTGCTGCACCATCAGAGGGGACATCCGTCAAACGCTCCTAAAGCTTCAAAGAGATCTTGATCTTGGAAGAATTCCAAATTTTTCCAGATTAGTCGTGGAATCAACCGGGCTTGCTGACCCAGCCCCCGTTATCCATACTCTAATGAGCGATCCGTTCCTCGATAATCATTATATGTTAGGAGGAGTCATAACAACAATTGACGCAATCAATGGAGAAGCAACGCTTGACTCGCACAAGGAATGCTTAAAGCAAATAGCCGTAGCTGATCGATTGGTAATTACAAAAACAGATCTAATTGATGAAAGTAGCTCTCTCGAACAGTTGGAAAAACTGAAATCTAAACTTTCTTCTATCAACCCTAACGCTCCACTTCTTTATCGTCAGGAACAAGGGTATGAATTTAGCAGTCTTTTTAACACCTCGCTGTATGACCCGAATAGCAAGACAACAAACGTGCGACAATGGTTGAATGACGAAGCCAATATCAACAACGACGATATCCACAACCACCAACATGTACACGGCCATGACCATCACGATGTGACACGGCACGGATCTGACATCAGGTCTTTTACATTGGTATTTGAAGAACCTGTAGAAATAGACAACTTTGCTAAGGCTCTAGAGGTTTTAGCTTTTACAAATGGTACAAATTTACTGCGCCTTAAGGGTATAATTAGTACCACGGAGCGGCCAGGAAGGCCTCTTGTTGTTCATGGTGTACAACATGTGTTTCATGATCCAGTCTGGTTGGATGAGTGGCCAGATGAAAACCATCAAACGCGGCTTGTTTTTATCACTAATAAAATTGACCGAGAGACATTAGATGATTTTTTCAAGTCATGGTTGGGTTCCTACAAAGGGCAGTGGCATTAACAATTCCCACTGGGTTTCCGTCGCTGCACCAAAATGTCACTGAAACCTTGGGCCTCCAACAAGCCACTAAGGTCCAAGGCCCAAGGCGTAAATACCTCTGCCGAACAACCCTGCCCCCTCCGATCCAAGGACAACCCGGGCCACCAAACAGCATCAGTAATCCCGTTCCGTGGAGCGTGGTACTCGGCCCGGTGATCCTCAAACCCCAGGCCTTGGTTCAGGCAAGGTTTTGATAGTTGACCTGTAGACAAGGTTTGCTAAGCTGTTGATATAGATGGATTCAGTCACCAATTGGCGCCACGGTTAGAGGACAACTATCAATGCCTTCTTCTTTCTATTATTATCTAGAAATATGGACGGCGTAAGGAAAAAGCTAGTGCAACAACCTGTTTGCGCAATCATTGGTGCGGGAGAGGGTCTCGGTCAAGCTCTTGCATCCAGATTCGCTAAAAATGATTTTGCCCTTGCGCTCATTTCACGCTCAGAATCTGGTAGCGCTGCTGCAATTAAGGCAGCTGGGAAGCATACACCTTATGTTCGTTTCTTTAAGGCGGACGCGACCAATCCAAATACAATTGAGAATGCGTTGAAAAAAGTATCGGCTGAGATGGGTGATGTTGAAGTGCTCATCTACAATTGCCGAGATAAGTTCACTGCCTGTGCGCCTCTAGAAATGTCTTATAAATCTATGTTGGAAACATATAATGTTGAAGTGGTGGGTGCATTTGCAGCAGCGAAATCAGTCTTGCCAGATATGATATCAAAATTACGCGGCACTATATTTTTTTCGAGTGCGACAGCAGCATATCGTGGATCAAGCACGCACCCACTGTATTCGATTGGCAAATTTGGTCTTCGGGCTTTGTCCCAAAGCCTAGCAAAAGCATATGGGAGGAATGGTGTGCATGTGATCCACGTCAGATTAGATTGTGATCTTGACGTCCCTTATATGAGGAATTCGTATGGTCCAGACTATGATCGAAACAAGCTCGCTAATCCTGATGCTGTGGCAGAGAGTTATTGGCTAGCTTATAAACAACCTAAAGCGGCTTGGAGCAATGAAATTGAACTCAGGCCAAATGTTGAAAATTGGACTTTGTAAAAAATTGCGATACCTCGACATCCAGAGGTTTAGGATGATCTGGTGACTTATAAACTTTATTATGATCAATTGAGCGCCGCAGAGGGCATTAGGGTTTTACTGGAAGAGATTGGTCTTCCGTACAAACTCATTCCATCTTTTAAAGACAGGTCAAAACCACGTCCAGTTGGACAACTCAAAATCAACCCCAACGGATGGTTGCCGGTATTAACTTGGGAAAAGACTGGAATGTACGAGTGCGCTGCAATAACATTATTCCTTTGCGACAAACATCCTGAAGCAAACCTTGCTCCTTTGCCAGATGAACCAGAGCGGGCAGTTTTTCTCCAAACGCTAATTTATTTTTCCAATTCAGTTCAAACAGCTTTTCAAACCTTTCACTATCCTGATCGCTTTGTTGATAAAGCACAAATTGAGATAAATGCTCAAAGGCGTGGAATTCAACGTCTAAGAGAGACGTGGAATGTTATAAACGAGCAAATTGGTGATAAAGTCTGGGTTTTAGGCAACAGATTCAGCGCGGTGGACATCTATTTATTTATGTTGACAACTTGGTTAAAGCCATGGCTCGGACACCCGCAAGTAAATGAATTCCCAAATGTCAAACGAGTTGCTGACGCTGTTATTCTGCGGCCAAGTATACAATGTGTTTATTCTGATTGGATCCAGAACAATTATTCGAATGTATGATTCGTTTACTTATCGATTTACAGAAACAATTCCAACCCACAGAGGTCCTAGGCCCAAGAACCAATCCCCGTTGTCCGCCCCCAAGCTTGCATCCATTAACCTTGAGATATTCGAATAAATCTTGGCAGTCATCGAGGGTTAGAGAGCGTCCAGAAATTTTATGTGTCCGTCAACCAGATTATAAGAGCTGAGCCCACGTGCCTTGGATTAACGCGGTGGTTTTAAGCACTGTAGTTAACCGCAAAAACAAAATCAGCTTACCCTAACGATCCTTTTGTTACTTGTTTGGGACGTTCAGATTTTTTGTTACCCATTTTGTTGACCGCGGACTCAATCCCCTGTTTTCTGGGGTTTTCGTAGGTTTCTCTCAGGCTTATAACCTGAGGGTCGTAGGTTCAAATACTATCCCTGAAACCAACAATCACTATTCACGCATTTGCCCAGTCCCTCTCGTCGACCTGCATATTTGCGGTAAAATAATACCTCCAATCGGGGGTGTTGAGATAATAGAGAAGTGCGCTTTTCAAGGATTTCAACCCCTCAATCAAATAACCAAAGCTCTTATCCATTCATTCAGCAGCGCAACCTGAGAATCGTTGCTGAGTGCTAAAAAGAGTACACATCAATACTGGTTGCATCTGGTTGCACTTAACCAACAATGTTCTACCCGCCAGTCAACCTTACAAGGACGTCTAAATAGCGCCTTCGCGAGCTTATTTAGGGGTCTTAAGGGGGGCTTTATTTGGGGTCGAAATCACTGCATAGCGGTCACTATTTGTTTACAGACAACCAATCCAAGTCGCAAACCATAATAGTCTCAACCCTCTCACCACTTCCTGTCGGAAGTTTTTCATCAGACAATTCTGTTTTCAAAATATCAATTGTCTCGACACTACCTTTTGTTAATACATCGCGCACAAATTGTGGGGTGCCATGCCTAATTGCGTCGATTACAATGCGTGGCGGTTGATCAATACTCACAGTTTGTTGAGCGTTACCGTCTTGTTTCATAAATTGAACGATTGTTC
The DNA here is from genome assembly GCA_902547925.1 of uncultured SAR116 cluster alpha proteobacterium. Classification (GTDB taxonomy): domain Bacteria; phylum Pseudomonadota; class Alphaproteobacteria; order Puniceispirillales; family Puniceispirillaceae; genus MED-G116. The sequence continues at coordinate 5,002 of CACCQD010000037.1, forward strand.
CGATCATTTTGTTCTCTCCCGGGCTATCAGTTTACTCGTCAAATGCTTTGGATGCATTCCATTTTAGAACACGCCAAAAGACTAGTGCCCCAAGCAAAGCACCAATCAACAAATTCGCTGTTGGAGAGAGTTGCTCTGGGAAAAGAAAATTAGCTCCAAAAACAAAAAACAAGGTAACGATGCCACCTGCCCAAATAGACAAGATTTTTCTGATCATGTTTTTCTCCTCCAATCAAGAAAGAAAAATATCTTAGGCCCATAAATATAATTGCAAAGGCAAAACCAATTTGGATTGTTCATCTAATAGATCGTAATGTAAATGAAGCCATTTCTGGCCAAGACACCGCAGCTTTTGTAACCTGAATAGAGCAGCCTCTATATAACGCCTTCGCAAGCGTATGTTGGGGAATTGAGGAGGCATTATGGGGGGACGAAGTCACTGAGCATCAATATTTTATTTGATCGCAATTGAGATATTAATTTTGTTAATTTACTAGAATAGTTGGGTGGTTAATGTAGTTGTAAATGCCAATTAACTTTTAAATCTATTATGACAACCGAAAAACCAATCCATATCACGGCGACGTTGGCGTCAAAGTAGCAAGCCTCCACTACTTTTTTTAAAAGTCAAAAATAAAATTTACTGAACAACACAAAAGGCAGCGAAAACCATGGCGTCTACTGGCTCAATGAATCTTTATCCCATTTTAAAGGTGCTTCTTATCTCTCTGGCAGTTCTCATCGTGCCGTACGCCGGAGCAACAAGTTTTGGAACATCTGTATTGATCGCCAATTATTCTATCCTTGTGCTATCTGTAGTTTTCACCCTCAAAATTTCACATAGAAATAGTAAGGCAAAGAATTTTTCCTTTTTTTGCTTGATATTTTCAACCTACCTTTATGTTGTGGCGATATTCCCTGAAGACCTGAATCCTCAGAATTTTATCTTGTCAAATTTCCTAAATTTTATAGACGATAAAATGAAACCAAATCTTGCATACCAGGTCTTTCAACCTTTCATATTGTTGATTCTAACCGTCGAAAATATTGATAATACTCAATCTCGTGACACAAACGAACGGAACTTGCCAAGCATTCTGAGATTCTTGGTGATTACCATTTTGCTAGCCATGCCTTGCTTGTTATTTTTGTCCAAGGGTTATCAAGTACCATTAACCGCCGCTTTGGCCACCTCCGGTTTGATCACCGCGATTATCGGGTTAGCACTACAAGGCAATCTAAGTAATGTTGTGTCAGGCATTTTTCTAAATCTGGAGAAACCTTTTGAAAAAAATGACTGGATCACCGTTGACGGCCAGTTAGGACAAGTCAAAAATATCTCTTGGAGAACCACTAATCTAGTTTCCATCGACAACATGGAAATAACTATTCCAAACGACAAGTTAGCACAAGCCACCGTCATTAATCTGGCAAGAAATGATCCAAATTTCTCTAGCGGCGGATTTGTCACTTATGATCCAATTGTCGTTCACCCACGCCATAACCCTGAAAACATCATGGCCCTTTTAAAAGACGCTTTGGCGAAAGCTGTGCCAGCCGACAAGCGGTCTTTTTTTGGGTACACGGATGTTTGGTTTGGGGGAGCTAAAGACGGTGGATTAGAGTTCTGGATAGCTTACGACTGTTTGGATCGTGCACTATTATTCAGTCAAAGGTCATCAATTATGATGTCGATAAATCATGTGCTCACCAAGGCTGGGGTCACGATGTCGGTCGGCCACATTCTCCAAACAATCAAACCAGATGCAAGTCTGTTGGCAATTCAAGATTACAGCCAAGATCAACGGACCTACGATAAACTTTATGCACCCGCGCACAATATTTACCTCGAGTCACAAAAACCTGAATTTTGGTTCCGAAGAGTCAATTTATTTAAAGCACTAAATGACGAGGAATTTACGCTGATATCCTCTGCAAGTGATAAACGTTTTTTCAGAGAGGGCGAACTCATTATCAAACAAGGCGCCCAAGGTTCGTCCATGTTTTTGATAGCCGAAGGGGTTGTTGAAGTGAGCTTAAAAAACGATTCTGAAAATGAAATAATTGTTGGGAACCTGACAATAGGAGAAGTTTTTGGTGAGATGTCCCTATTAACTGGCGCACCAAGAGTTGCAACAGCCAAGGCAAAGCGGCCTGCAGTTTTGTTTGAGATAAACAAGGAAATTTTTTCTAAAGTTCTTAAAAACAATGATGCTGTCCTTGATTCTCTATCTCAAATTCTGGCATCTCGACAACTAGAACTTGCGAACATTGAGAATTCTTTGGAAAGTGCTGAAAATACTGGCGATCGGCAAAGAGGCGTTTTGCAAGCTATCAAAAAATCAATAATAAAATTTTTTCGGAGTTGATAGCGGACAATTAAAGCTAAAATATTAGAAAAAATTTCGGTTATTTCTCAGCCTTATCGTAACTTAAAAATCAAGCCAATATAACGCCTTCCAGAGCTTATGTTGGGGACTTAAGGGGGCATTATGAGGGGTCCAAATCACTGGGAAATGGTATCTATGTGGCATCTATTTTCTAGTCACCGAGACACTAATTGGGCTAAGTGATTAAAATAATGGTGTCTGCGGGCTGAGTTCAATGCCAATGTGAGGCAAGGCCAAGTCTAAAAATTCCCTCTATCCTGCCAGTTTATAAGATTATGTCAGCCAATCAAAAGCACAAAGCCTGTCTACAAGCTTGTCAAAAGCCCGAGGTCCAAGAACCACCGCGCTCCAAGGACCAGGATCACCGGGGCTAGTTGCTGGCCCAGATCGTCCTTCGATTGGAGGGGGCATGGCGATTGGACGGAAGTGCTTGCGCTTTGGGCCTTAGGCGGGTGATGGATGGGGGTCTTTTTTCCTTGCCCATAACTTGTTCTTGTAGCAATTGGATCCTAAGTGAATTGTATGAAAACACCTCGATTTTTAACCTTGAATGACCGTGGAGCAACTTTGTTCGAATTTGGCCGTATTGTTCATGTTGGACAGGATGATGGATGGATTTACGTTCGTAACGAGGAAAGTGTCGAACTCTTCATGAAGAAGCAGTATCACCGGTGGCCAAACGTTCTGTTTAAGTGCGAAAAATATAAAGCTCTTGAGATGGATGTAGTGTCACGATGCGCCCTCGGTTCTTCCCATCTCTCATACTTCAACGAAATCTACGTGGATCCGCCTAACGCGCCCCTGCTCAAGGTTCCCAGCGATGGTGAGAAAGCCCCACAGACGGTTGAGCAGTTGGTATTTGAACGCATATGGAACATGGAGCAGTGGGCGCGGAGCCTTGATGAGAAAGAAAATATTGAAGCTGAGCGTGATCGTTATAAAAAGGCACTGGACTGCCAAGACAAATTTGAGAGGGATCTCTCTGAAGGCACTAAAAAGTTCCTTATGCAGCACTACGATGAGTTTTCCATTAACCGCACTATTTGGCTGCCCATTGAGGATCGCGCTAAGACTCGCGCTGCGCTGAGGCTCGGAGTCGACCTTTCAAACGTATCAAATATCCGGGTTCATTTAGAGAGTCATTTATGGAATACGAATTTTATTCATGTGACGCTGATTGATTATGAGGGCATCGATGCAGTTGTTGGTTTGCACCGCAAAAAGGATGGAAAAAATTGGATAACTACGATCAATAATGGTGACAGTGAGTGGTGGAAGCACGAGAGGCAACTACGCGGGGATAAGGACGTGGTTGCCTCAATCAGCCATTGGCTGCACTTGTTTAAGCAAGTGCAGGCCAGCAGATACAAGCTCGAACGCGTAACCCATGATGCGCCGGTTGAAAAAGCGGCTGACACCAACATAATTCCATTTCCAAAGGTTTAGCCGCTGAAGAGCAGGTTGAAGAATGAGCCAAGGCATGCGGATAGTGTCTGGCTTGATGACCACGCTAACGGCGTTTTGCGCCGAGGCGTTTAACAATGTATTTGTCCCTATGAGACATCAATCCAACCACTATAAATTTGCCATTGGACTTCTGGCAGAGAGTCAACAAAGTCAATTAAGACCGGGCGGTCCAGAACGAATTCACTCTCCAACGAGTAGTCTAACACCAAACATAACTCCCAGTCTCCGTCTAGCCTATCAAGTCGGAGGTTTATACCCTCAACGGTTCGATCCACGGGAGTGAATAATGAGACATTGATCGCAGCACAATCAATAGGATTTCCGTTTCTATCTAATGGGTAATTTTGCGCCACAAATTCACGAAGATCGGCTCGTCTTACATTAGAACCAGTTAACCTGAAGAACACATTGACCTGGTATTCCCAAGGCCAATTACCACCGGCGATAGCATCGTCTGCTGTTATTAATTGCGCCTCAGTGGGTCCAAATGTTGTCTTCCTTTTAAATTCAACAATTTCAACCATATTTACTCCAATTTAAATCGACCAATACGACAACGACATCTTATCAAATCTTGCGGTTTGCAAAAACTAAGCAGTTATGTCTTCCCCAATTGCGAGGGCATGCAAACAAGCAAAAGTTACCAATTTCCATTTGGCGGTCGCAAAAATCGCGGACTGGTGACGCAAATTTTGCGTCAAACACGCTAGAAACAAGCACAATCAAGCATCAGTCATAACGCTTGTCTAGATTGTGTCAGCACAAAGTGAGTTAAAAAAGATGTTTATTGCTAATTTAATTATTTGTAG
>CACCQD010000038.1 GCA_902547925.1 uncultured SAR116 cluster alpha proteobacterium
CGGCCTTTTATCTATCCGAATGGCATGAAATATCTGAAGCCGGTCTTTTTGGGATGATCAATGAATAAAAGAAAAACCATAATCGACGTTGCAAAAGAATGTGGGCTCTCGCAAGCGACTGTCGCCAGGGTTTTGAATGGTCAACAAAACATACAGGTAAAAGACAAAACGCGGCAACGTGTTATGAGCGCCGCGCAAAAAATTGGTTATCGCCGAAATACACTAGCGGCCAATTTCAGACGTCAGCAGAGCAATACAATTGCGATATCAATTCCAGACATCACCAACCCGTTTTTTCCAGAACTCATCAAGGGCATTCAGGAAAAAATGAGAGACGAAGGCTACAGCGTTATCCAACTGAACAATGAATGGAACCCGAAAATAGAAGAGGATCATTTCCAGTATATGGTCCAGACATGTGTGGACGGAGCGATTATATCGCCGTCGCACGCAGGAACCGATTTAAGTACATTGGAAGGAATACCGTTTGTACTTCTCACCAATTCAGATCTTTATTCTGAATACGATACTATTGGAAACGACAGCAAAGAAGGGATGCGGATCGCCCTCGATCATTTGTACAGTCTTGGTCACCGAAAAATTGCGTTGTTGGTGGGGGGGTCTATGAGTTCCGACCCGTCGTGGCGGTATGATCTTTTTAGCGAGTTCTATCGCGAAAAGGGATTGACGAATCCGGCTAATTTCTTGGTGACCTGCGATTATAGTGTAACTTCCACTTTGTCTTTTTTACAGGCGCGAAGATCAATGGAAACTTTCCTGAGCGAAAATCCTCCTCCAACTGCGTTCTTTGCGTCAAATGATATATTGGGACTAGCTGCTCTGCAGGTTGCTAACGAGAAGGGGATAAAGGTCCCTGAACAATTATCCGTTATTGGGATGGATGGGATTTTTTCTGGCGAGGTAAGCTATCCTGCGTTAAGTACCGTGAGGAAAAATCGCTCTGAAATTGGTGGTATTGCAGCGCAGATATTATTGGATAAAGTTAAGAAGCCAAAAGATTGGTCGACCAAGAAAGTCGTACTTCCCTGTAAGTTGATTGAGCGTGGATCTACGGGTCCCGTTTAGATCAGAGGTAATAAAAATTAAACATTTGACTTTCCTATGATAACGTTATCAATTTATTAAAAGGTGTTGGATTTTGATTGTGTTGACGTCTTTTGAGAAGTTGATGAAGCTGAGCTGCTAACAAGCTTGGCCTTTAGCAGACAAGGCCTTCTTTTGTTTTTTGAGCTTCAGTGCAAACGAATCCGCTGATGTAATCTTGTGAGATAAAAAAGTATGAGTGACACGAAATTGGTATCTGTATCTGAAATCTTCTCATTGCAACGTCCCGAACAGAAACCCAGAACAAAAAATCAGCTCTGGATCAAGGATGTCGGTTACGATGAAGCTCCTTGGTATTCTGAGCGTATGGGTCTACCCGAACTCGAAGACTTTTTGGAAGTTGCCGGCGAACGCATCGACTATGTCAAAATAGCTACAACCCAAGTGTTGGGGCATCCAGAGAGTTGGTTGAAGCGCAAAATAGCGTTGTATCAGGAACATTCAATTCAACCTTACTTGGATCATGGATATTTTGTGCGGGCTTTTCGCTTGGGCGTTGTTGATGAAGCGATCGAGGCTGGAGCTGCTCTAGGTTTCTCTGTAATGGAATTCATGAATACTTTTGGCGATGTTCCTGAGAGCCAACTCAGGAAATGGCGCAACCGTGCGAGGAATTGTGGCATGAGTCTGATTTATGAGCATCATCCTGAGCGCGGATGGAGGAAAGGCGTTTCCGATAGGCCCGCCACTTCTACTGAGATAATTGAAGGGGCAGAGCCGTTTCTTGAAGACGGTGCTTTTACGCTTCTGGTTGATCATGAAGAAATCGAAATTCAAAAAGACTCAGCCGCGGATGTGATTGGCGAAGTTGTAGAGGCTCTTGGTAAAGAGCAAGTCGCTTTCGAGCTTACCTCTACAAAGGAGGCTCCAATGACATGGTATTCAAATTTGCTGGATTATTTCTCAATGTTTGGAACTGACTGTAACGTTACGAACGTAATGCCCAGCCAGGTTATGTTTGTCGACCCATTGAGATATGGTGAAAGACCAGCGGATATTTTGTTCAAAAGGTATCCTGAGCTCGTCAACGCAAGTCACGATATGGAGACTAATTAGAATTTATTTTTCTATGAGTGGTGACCCATATCGAAGCAAATACAGTTCTGAATTGCGTGGAGTGATCTTCATTTTTGTTCCAATCGGCAACATTTTTTTCATCGCTTGCCATACTGGTCAAAACGGAGGAGCCATTGAGCACCACGCTCCACAGACCGTGCCCGGACTGTGAGCTTCAGACATGCTTTGTGTTTTGATTGGCGGACATAATTTAGAAATTGCTGAAAAGGCTAGGGCTCCATTTGGCGAAGTTCCCTCCGGATCTCCCGTCCCTTTGCAGCCCTAGCACGTCGCTTCTCAAGCTTGTCCTTGGTGAACTTCCCATAACGGAGGTTCGCCGCTGAGATGCGTGCTCGTCCTTCCGCCGTCCTAGCTCCTGTACTAGCCCCTCCATGGAGTCTACAGCGGCCATTCTTCTTATTGGCAGGACGCAGGCACGCGGTCCCCTGACGGATTTTAGCGCCGCATCTTTGGCCCGGCCAGTCAGGCCCAAAACGCCACTCTAAACCAATCCTGACATCGCCTTTTGCTATCATTACTGTCACCCCGATGATGAGTGTTATTATACCACGAAAGTTTGCGATGCCCGTGGGACAGTACGCTAAGCGCAGAGAGTTGGCTCAGCATCTTGATCTTTTGTAGAATGGGGCTAGTTGATAGCCTACCGAGGGCAAAGTCCAAAGGAAGCAAAAGTGTGGATTGATCAAAAAGAGGAAACACGTGATTTAATCGACACTTACATGCATTTAACTAAAAAGGTGTTGCCCCAATTGGCAAGGGGCGATGAGCACAACTGGCCTGTGTCTGAAGACCACTGTTTTCAACGCATTGTATTAGACACAATTTGTGGGGGTGTTTGGTACGATCATTTAAGTCGTCCTGCGTACAAGCATCTTACAAATGATCAAGCGCAGCGAGCCGTCCACTTGTGCAAATCTATTTTAGCAGGCCAAGCGGACCTTCACGAGCTAAACCAGCAATCGTTAGCCTGGCGCGGGAAGACTAAAAAGCCAAAATAAAGATCAACTGGCAGCCTACGGTAATTTTTTCAAAGGTCTTTCAACACAAAACTTAGACATAATCTGGGAACACGTTCCTTCAAATTTACAAGCTTTAGACTTAAATGCGCCTAACAGAAATAGTTCACTGATGCTGTTTGCTGGCCCAGATGGTCTTTCGATCGGAGGGGGCGGGGTTGTTGGGTGGGGGTGCTTGCGCATCTCGTATGAGGCTCATCAGAACTGACTTTGCAACATTGGGAAGGTCTATATTTCCTATCTCATCAATGTTGTGCAAATCGTTGCCAACCAAAACCAGACCCAACATTCCCATATTCAAATGAGGTGTGCAGCCGTAAAGGTAAACGCCTTGTTTATCAAAGCGGACAGAATGGAATTCGTTCATATTTGATTTTGGAGGAAGGTCAGCCATGTCCGGGCCAGCAAGGAACTCAACATTGTGTCCTTTGTTTTTTGGCAACCATTCGACAGTGTCACCAACTCCAATGTGAGCCACTTCAATGCTATACGTATCAAACTGCGTAAATTCAATTTGAATGATTTCAGCTAAGCTGTCAGTTGACATAGCGAGTGTGGTAAACAACACAACCAAAGCTTTGTTTCTGCGGCTGGTAAAAGTCAATTTGGGGCTCCTGTTATTTATCTTCATATTAACTCAGGCTTGACCGCTGGCAAGCAGAACTGATAATGATAATGATTATCAATATCATATGATTGGAAACAGCGATGGCCAATGCCAATATTCAGATCAGTCCAGTGAAGGCAAAGCCACGAAAGAAAATTTGGGAATTAGAAAAATCGTGGCACTGTTCGATCGTTGGAACGTGTCTGTCTATGTATGAAGCCAGAAAAATAGGTCGAAAATTTGGGGCAAAATGTTCTGATCCAAGCCAAATAGACGCTGTGGTGCATGCAATGCTGGTCCGGGATTGCGCTCAAAAAAATGAAATATCAATACATGTAAACAAAACCTTAGAAAAAAAATTTGAAGGAACTATCCGAAGCTTTAAAAGATACAAAACGTCTGCAGAAATAATGCAATTTTGGCGTGTATCATTTGAACGTGGACTTATTCCTGGCGCTTACTGGGCGACAGCCACTATGCGCGGACTCAATAAAGAAGACTTAAACAAAATCTATTCAGATGTGCATATGCTTTCACATTTAATTGGCTCCTCAAATCAGTCATTGATCCAAAGATTAGTTGAGGTTGAGGCCCATATAAAAGCACTAGAAAACAAGCACGGATGGCAAAGGCAGAAGCTGGAAGCCACAATTAATCAATTAGAGGCAAAGCTTCAGAGATCAGAGAGGCTTGTCGATGGACTCCAGAGACAACTCTTAAAAACTAAAACCCAAGTGGGATTATTCAAAAAGGATACAACGAATTGTGAGCAAACCAAACTCAGAATTTTGCGACAAAGAAATGCTCATCTTGAGATAAACTTGGAGAGTGCGCAGCGCAAAATAGAAGTTAGAAGTCGTCGTCTAAGAGAAAATGAGAGACAGATTAGCTACTTAGAAAACTCGTTGGCTTCGATTGAAAGCCTTCTGGTTGGTATGACAGGCGAAGACGATCAGACAATCAACAAGATCATTCTAGGCAAAAGTTTTCTTTACGTTGGAGGTTTGCCACATACCGCTGGTAACATCCAAAAGATGATCAATAAAATGGGTGGGGAATTAATTCATCACGATGGTGGAAACGGAAAATTAGCAATGTCATCTCTTGCAAATCTTGTCGCACACGCGGACGCTGTTTTTGTTCCGATGGATAATGTTAGCCATCACAGTGCCTTGGAAGCAAAAAAGTTGTGCAAACAACTGCAACGCCAATTTATTCCAATGAAATCGTCGGGGGTTGCATCTTTCACAAATGCTCTGACTTTGCTCGCTGTGGGGTGACATTTGGATGAGGAGGATGATGGAGGAATAGAAATCACTGCGACCTACCCAATTCAGCAGTGATTAACTAACTGCTTGAATCAAGGCGATTTAGGTCTGGTGAAACACGGTAATTGGTGCCTAGGGGCGGATTCGAACCACCGACACGCGGATTTTCAGTCCGCAATTCATACCACTGACCATCACTGAAATTGACATAAAGTGTCACGATATCAGTATTTTATGTGAATATCTTTTCTGGCGCTTCTTGTCCAATTCTCCTCATTGTGGTACCTATATGGTTTCTAGGAATAGGGCACCATGTCGCTCACCAATCGCAGCATTGAGACCGTTAAAGTAGGCAAAGTCATCTGGGACGAAAAGCTCAGGGGTTTCGGCGCTCGCAAACAGTCAGCTAATGGTGGCATATCCTTCATCCTTAAGACACGCATTGGCGGCAGACAGACAACCATCACGATTGGCCGTTATGGCGTATTGACCATACAGGCGGCTAGAGCCGAAGCCCTGAGATTGCTCGGCATGATCTCAAGTGGTCAGGACCCCATTGAGGCAAGAGACCTTCAAGACTTCCGCGTCTACGATGTTGCCAAAGCATGGCTTGAACGCCACGTATGTAATCTCAAGCCCTCCTCTTCAAAGCGTTATGAGTGTCTAGTCAGAGATTATATCGGGCCTAAACTAGGGCGTATCTATGTCGACAAGCTCACGCCGCAGATGGTTGTCCGTTTCCATGACGCGCTAGGTAACAAGCCCCGCACTGCCAACTATTGTGTGAGCACTCTCTCTAGCATGTGGGGATGGGCCAACAAGCGAGGTCTTATCAATCTGGAGAACCCCTGTCTGGGCATTCAACGTTACGATGAAGTAAAGCGTAAGCGCTACCTGACAGCCCCGGAGATCAAACTCCTTGCCAAGGCTTTCCGCGAGGAAGAGCAAATAAACCCATTCGCAGTGGCTGCCATTAAGATATTGATCATGACAGGCGCGCGACTTGGGGAAATCCTCTCGGCCAAGTGGGAATGGATAGATGGAGACATCCTAAAACTGCCTGACAGCAAAACAGGCGCCAAAGACATCACGCTCCCCTCGCCTGTTCTGGATGTTCTCGCATCACTTCCACGGCTGGAGATGAACCCATACATCATTGTTGGAAAGAAGAGCGGCGAGCATATGGTCAACCTTCGCAAGCCATGGATGCGTATCGTCAAGCGCGCGGGCATTGAGCATGTGCGCCTTCATGATCTGAGGCATTCCTTTGCCTCATTTGCAGTAAGTAGCGGCGCCTCTCTTACCCTCATAGGAGGGCAGCTTGGCCATCGGAGCATCGCTACCACACAACGCTATGCACACCTCTCCAGAGACCCTGTAAGGCAGGCAACCGAGACGACCGCAAACATCATTGCAAAAGCACTGCAAGCCAATGGGTAGCAAGGGCAAAAGGCAAAGAGGGTCCTTTGCTCACGACTACGAAAATCACGTAATGTGGAACACCCATGTCAACCTGAGTGATGCAGACCTCGATGCGATTGCTGAGGCTGGCAACGTCACATTATCTGCCGAGCAGAGATTAGACCTAAAAGCTGAAATAGAGACCTATGCTTCTCTGGCCGAGGCAGAGAAAGACGCTCCGAGCGTTGGAGGCAGTGGTCGCTCAAATGACTTCTTTGATCAGCACATCCAGCGACTAGCTGAGATTTATAACGGGGTTGGGGGCAAAGTGAGCCTTGGTAGAAGAAACCCCGGTCGGGAAAATCCAAGAGGCTCTGCAAAGAGCTCATTTTTGGAGTTTTGCCTCAAAGCAAATGAAAACCTCCCAAAAGAATTGCGCCGGAAGTTTAACGGTGGCCCCAGTGATGGACTAGCAATGGCCATACGCCGAGCTCTTTGTTGAGAAGATGAAAATCAAGTACAAATAAATAAGGCGGTTAATCAACCACCCGTGTCATATCCTCTCCCCAGGATTTGCCTTGATAGTTGGCAAGAGACTTGGGTCAACGTGAAAGGAATGAATGCATCTAAGAATAGCCTAGTTATTTATTTTCTTTAGTTCATGCACTTTGGTTCAAAACCAAAGTTTCTGTCGACAAAATAAGCTGATTTCTTTGATTTCCACATCAAGTCATTTGCAACTCTAGTATGATCTCTGTCTGTGTACTTCTCAATTAACCAGTCTAGTGATATCGCCATTTGATGTACGTGATATGCTGAATGAGCTTTATCTTTTGTATGATTCTTCATTCCTGATGGATCTTTACGTTTTCTGTAAGTTTTAATATCTGTAAGACCCAAGTTTAGTATATTCACGCTTTTGTCTATTTTTCGTTTTAATGCCGTTGGGAAGGCTTTGTAGCCCCATATTTCCGAGATAGCGTAGAGACCTAGCAGATTATTTACGCCCTGAGAATGATACCAGACATCTCTCACGCCTCTAAAGCTATTGTTGTGGATATAGCCGTCGGCATAGAGGACCTTGTCAGCCTTTTTAATTCCTTTATTGATCCACTTGGCTGCTTCCTCGGGTTGATTTTTCCAAGCTAAATATGCCAGCGCCGAGATGGTGCCGTCAGCCATTTGTATGAAGCCTCTGGTGTGTTTGTTTATAGCTAATGATTTTGTAGCCCATGGTTCAACATACTTTTTCCAAAGTGTTTCAATATATCTGCCAACAACCTCAGACTGTTCTTTAGTAAATTGATCTTTCATCAAATATGCTTGCTGCATATATGTTGCCCCAAATATTTGAGCTTCGTGTGGTCTATGCGAAATGCAAGGTTTAGTGCCGTCACCTTTACTGTTTCCGTAACATAGACGATCAACCTTGCCTTGATCTTTTAGTTTACTAATTTCTTTTGAAGTTAATGTATTTGCCATTACACCTGCTTCTGCCCAGGCTACCATAACCTCGGCAATAATTGGACCATGTTCATCCATTGTGCTGTTCGCAATTGCATAAACAATGGCTCCGTGCAACAGAGCTAATCTATTAGTATGTTCTTCATGATTAACATATATACTATTCGACCTAGCTTCATGATCTTTATTCCAATCGTACTCAGTAAGCTCCATTAGATGATCATAGTTATTACCTTGAAGTTCAGGATTTTTTGCTCTGCTCTCGTGTGTAATAGCAAGGTCCATTTCCCAATGAGCCTTCCCCCAACTGGCATAACCATGCACGCCTTTTAGTGAACAAGTTTCTTTTGTAAGTTCGTTTGCAAAGAAATATTTTGGAATAGCAATATCGTTCACCCTCTCCAAATTTTCTGCGGCATTCTCAGAACCAGATGAAGGCTCAATTATGGTGGCTGAGGAGATGATACCATCTTTGAATGTAATTGCAGCCGTACCCCCAGTAATATGACAAAGCACCCAAAATGCACTCAGCGAAAAAACACATATAGCTCTCATAACGGGAGTGAGTAGAATGTTTTTTACCAAATCAAGCAATAGTTTGATTTTATTTTTTTGTGAGCCACGCTTTTATTTTTCAGCACGCCAAAATGTCTCCGAGTACTCAATCATCGGAGACAGAAATGAACAAGACACTACTCGACGAACGTGAAGTTTCAATCGTAACCAGCGTGCCTACAAAGACACTCCAGTACTGGCGTTTTGCCGGCACCAGCCATGCCCCTAAATTTATCAAGCTTGGAACGCGGGTTTATTACCGTTGGCAAGACCTTGAACAATGGATTGCTGAAAGACCGTCCTTTAGCAGCGCCACTCAAGCCAAACACCAAGGCACTGGTTAAGACTATG
>CACCQD010000039.1 GCA_902547925.1 uncultured SAR116 cluster alpha proteobacterium
CTACGAGGAGATGCGGCAACACCGTACCTCGCCGCATGGCGGTGTCTATATCTCTATGGCTCATCTTGGCCCGGATCTCGTGGCCAGCAAATTCAAGGGTATGGTGAAAAGATGCGCTGATAGTGGTTTTGATCTCGCCGGGGGTCTGGTCGAGGTGGTGCCGACAGCGCATTATCTGATGGGCGGTGTCGTGGTGGACACTGATACCCGCACCAGCCTGCCCGGCCTGTATGTCGCCGGCGAGGATGCTGGGGGGGCGCATGGATCAAACCGCCTTGGTGGTAACGGCGTCGCCAATTCGACTGTTTATGGCGGTATCGCTGGCGATGTCATGGGGCGTGATGCGCAGCGCGTAACCTGCCTGCATGACCCGGACAGCGATGTGCTTGATGCGGAAATGGCCCGGGCGATGGCACCATTGGAAAAACGACCTGGCAATTTGGCTGTGCTGCGCACCCATTTGCTGGATGTGATGTGGGATGATGTTGGCGTCATGCGCGATGCCGATGGATTGCAGCGCGGCCTGAAACGCATTGATGAGATTGACGCCGAGCTATCTGAGACGGGTGTTGCGCCTGATAATCTGGCTTTTAATTTATCCTGGCATGACTGGCTGAATTTGCGCAGTCTGGTTGATATGTCGAAGGTGATCGCAAACGCCGCACTGTCGCGCGAAAATTCACGTGGTGCCCATTTCCGCGAGGATTTTCCGGATACGGGTGCCATGGCTGACTCTTACTTCACATTGGCAACAGCTTCTGACAAGGCCATATCGGTCACGAGAGCGCCGGTTCAGTTCACCATCGTCAAGCCGGGCGAGACCTTGCTTGGCGAGGATGAGGCAGAAACGCTGGTGGAGGTTGCGCAATGATCACCATCGACCGGTTGCAGACGACAGCTGAAGAGCTGATGCGGCGGGCTGCCATTGAGATCCCAGACGATTATCTGACGGGGCTGAAGGCCGCGGCGGCAGCCGAGGATGGTGATCTATCCAGCTTCGTGCTTGACGCCATGCTGGAAAATTATGACGCCGCCAAGGAGGATGGCCGGGCCATGTGCGGCGATACCGGATGTCCACGTTGGTATGTAAAAATGGGCAATGAGGCGCGCATTGACGGTGGCCCTGTGGCGTTGGAGGCGGCTTTACGCCGGGCCACAGCAAACGCCACATCGGCAGTGCCACTCCGACCCAACCGGGTGCACCCCTTATGGCGAACCGACCACGACAACAATGTTGGCATTGGTGCACCGGAAATTGAATATGGGTTTGAGCCGGGGGGTGATTGGATTGACCTGACGACTGTTCACAAGGGGGGGGCTGTTTGGCACTGATTACAGGATGTTGTTTCCAAGCGACGGCATTCAGGGAATCAAGCGTTTCTTTCTTGATTCACTTGTAGCCTTTGGTAAGCGTGGCCTTGCCTGCCAACCAGCAATTATTGGCATTGGCCTTGGCGGCTCAAAGGATGCCTGTATGGTGCTTGGCAAACGGGCGGCCTGTCTGCGGGTTGTTGGCGACAGCAATCCCGATCCTAAAATCGCTGCGCTTGAGGACGAGTTAAAGGCGCTTGGCAATAATATTGGCATGGGCGCCATGGGGTTTGTCGGTAAGTCGATGGTGATTGATTGTAACATTGAAGTTGGCTACTGCCACACTGGCGGGATGCAGATGAGCGTTCATGCCTTCTGCCTGTCGTCGCGCCGGGCTGTGGCCCGGATTAATGGTGATGGCCGGGTTGAATATCGCACCAACCCAGATTGGTTCACGGACTATCAACGGCGGGAGACGGTTGAATGGCCACAGGCTTGAGAAAAATCCGGCTCAGCACCAGCCCAACGGATGGGGCGCTGGCAGATTTGCAGATTGGTGATATCGTCTATCTGGACGGTACCATCTATACGGCGCGCGAGGGTGTATATGTGCGCGTTATCGAGGATGGTGCTGACCTGCCGCTCGATCTGCCGGCGGTGTCGGCGGCAAATTTTCATTGCTCACCAGCGGCAACACAGCATGAGGATGGCTCCTTTGCCCTTGGCGCTGTAACAGCGACAGCGTCATTTCGCTTTTCCAAATGGATTGGTGCGTGGTTGGCTGCGTCGGGTGCCAAGCTGATCATTGGTAAAGGTGGAATGAGCCCTGAGGATTACCGCGATCACTTTGTCCCGCATGGGGCGATCTATCTTACCACAGTTGGTTATGGCACCGGTGCCCTGTTGGGGCGGGGCGTGAAGGATGTGTGTGATTTGCATTGGCGCAAGGAGCTTGGCCTGGCTCAGGCCATGTGGGTGCTAAAGGTAGAGAATTTCGGCCCTTTCATTGTCGAGAGCGACAGTCAGGGCAACAGCCTTTTTGAACGAGAGAACGCAAAAATTGCCGCCAATCTTGACGCCGCCTATGAAGGCACCAAACCGGCTGTTCTGAAGCGGTTTGGCGAAACTGATGACCGCAAGGATGAATTGATCTAGGCCAGGCTGGCGCCGCTTAATCTTCCAGGCTCTGCCAGCCGTCAATCTCGAGATCATAACCGTCGATGCTGATCACGTTGGACGGGGTATTTGACAGCAGGGTCATCCGGTGGATGCCGAGATCGACAAGGATCTGTGCACCGACGCCATATTCACGCAAGCCATGCACCTGATCACCACCATCATCGTCATTGCTGGCGGCGCTGGCGATCATCGGAGAGAGGCTTAAACCCGATGATTCGCGCAGCAGAACAATGATACCACGTCCGGCATCAGTGATTGATTGCATGGCAGCATTCAACTCGTTACCGGACCGTTTATCCGATACCTGCCCAAGAAGATCGGTTAGCAGATCAACGCGGTGCATGCGAATCAGCACCGGCTCGTCGGTTGAGATGTCACCCTTGATCAGCGCTACATGCTCAACATTGGAGATCGTATTGACATAGATGACCAACCGCCACTCGCCGCCAATCTGCAGGGTAACAACGCTCTCCATTGTGCGCTGGACAAGGGATTCGTTCTGCCGACGCCAAGCAATCAGTTCGGCGATTGAGGCGATCTTCAGATCATGGTCTTTGGCAAAGGTAATGAGGTCTGGCAGGCGCGCCATGTTGCCATCATCTTTCATGATTTCGCAGATTACGCCGGACGGGTCCTTCTGCCCGGCGGCGCGCGCGATATCAACAACGGCCTCGGTGTGCCCGGCGCGGACAAGTGTGCCGCCATCGCGGGCAACAAGCGGAAACACATGGCCCGGTGTGGTGATATCCTGGTCCGAGCATTGTGGATTGATTGCTGTGCGGATGGTGTGCGCTCTATCAGCAGCAGAAATGCCAGTGGTAACACCCTCACGCGCCTCGATAGAAACGGTGAAGGCAGTTTGATGGCGACTTTCATTGCGCCGTTCCATGAGCCTCAGGCCAAGTGCTTCGGTGCGCTCGCGCGTGAGCGCCAAGCAAATTAATCCACGTCCATATTTCGCCATGAAATTGATTGCCTTGGCGTCTGCATGTTCACCGATGATGCACAGATCACCCTCATTCTCCCGATCTTCATCATCAACGAGAATGAACATCTTGCCGAGTCTGGCGTCTTCGATAACGTCTTCGATCGACGACAATGTCAAATCGGTTCCGGTGTTGTTATTGGTCATGAAAAAATCCCCGATACCTGATGAATGCGACCAGCACCATCTCATGCGCAACATAACGCGCAAGCATGTGAATTGCCATTTCTAACGTCGTGCGTTTCCAACCCGCCATTGATGAAGTCCAAACTTCTGCGCCCGGCCTGCGGGCACCGCAGTTGCGTCGTAGATGTTGTGATTGCTGGCAGGAAAGACAAGAGGCATTGCCGCGCACCAATGGGGTTAGCCAGTCTCCAGGATGATTGCCCCATAGGCGGTGGCCGAAACAGGAATGTGATAAAGCCTGTGGATTTCTGTAACGGTGTCACCAAGCGCACCCCGCATGACGTTCCACATGATCATCTCCACGCCTTCGCAGCCTGCTTCACGGATGAAATCCGTATGCGAGAATTTTGTGTTTGCGAGCGGGTCGCCTACCAGATTGTCCAGAAACTGCTTGTCAAAATCGGGATTGACGACACCTGCGCGCTCGCCGCCCAGTTGATGTGATAATCCACCGGTCCCCCAGATGCCGATCGTCAGATTCTCATCATAGCTGGCAACGGCCCGCCCGATGGCTTGGCCCAGCTTGTAGCAGCGCAGCGCAGTCGGCAGTGGGTGTTGAATGACATTGACGCAAACCGGAACAACCGGTGCCGGCCATGCGTCTGGCTGATCATAGGCGATTGAGAGAGGCACCGTCAGCCCATGGTCGACGTCGAGACTCCCAGCAACGGCCATGTCGAACTCTTCGGCCATCAGCTGTTCAACCAGATGCCATGCCAATTCTGGGTGTCCCTTAACAACAGGCACCGCGCGTGGTCCCCAGCCCTCATCAGCTGGCTTGAACTCCTCACCTACT
Source organism: uncultured SAR116 cluster alpha proteobacterium (assembly GCA_902547925.1). Classification (GTDB taxonomy): domain Bacteria; phylum Pseudomonadota; class Alphaproteobacteria; order Puniceispirillales; family Puniceispirillaceae; genus MED-G116. Next base: position 4,458 of record CACCQD010000039.1, read on the forward strand.
CCGATGGTAAAGGTGGAGTAGGAATCAAGCGAGTAGGAGGTCGCGTGATCATTGAAAACGATGATGTTGACATCAGGCACATTTTTACGATGCCAGGCGCGCAACGGTTCCAGGCCGGCAAAGAGTTCCTGCCAATATTCCTCGTGCGTCTTGCCATTATCCATGGCGGCACCAACGCCGGGTACGTGTGATGTTCCCATTCCTGAAACCACTCTAGCCATTACCCTGCTCCTTTTTGCTGCGGTTACCTTCAATGGGGCGGCCGCCATTCAGCATCATTTGCTGGAATTCATCAAAGCTCAGCTCGGGGTCGCTCATCTTGCCATACATAACTTGGGGGGGGCTGGCGGTCATGGCTGACCAGCTTGAACGCGTAATAGACATTGGCACCAAGTTTAAGCAGTCCCAGATAGTCTCGGTCGAGAACTGCCTGCCGTTGCTCTTCAGTCATCGCAAAGGTTTCCAGATAGGCGGTTTCATTCTTTGCAAATTCTTCGCGACATTCGGCCTTGTTCAATGACATGCAGAACATGTTCAAATGATAGCCGCGCCGGTAGCTGCGCCCATCAAGCACATATGTGCCGGGAACATCATCATAGTCACGCTCTGTCATTTCGGCCTCCTTTGACGGGATCGACAAGCTGTTTCATCTAGACTGTACAAAGCTAGAACAGTATTTCATATTGAACAATATGCTAAAAACAGGACAGGTTGTCCATGAAATGGAACATTGATGATTTGCCGGTTTTCCTTGCCCTTTGCGAGACTCAGGGTGTGCGCGCGGCGGCCACACGGTTGGATATGCCAAAATCAACGGTGAGTCGCTGCCTTTCACGGCTGGAGGAAAATCTGGATGTGCGGTTGATTGACCGCAACACACGCCAGTTCAGGTTGACGGCAGAAGGGGAGAGGTTTCTTTTTCATGCGCAGCTGATCATGGAACAGGTGTCTGCTGCCGACGAAGCCATTTCGGGATTGAGGCATAAACCGGGGGGCAGTCTGAAAATTGCTTTGCCAATGGCGTTCAGCCGCGAGGTGATAGGAGGGCGTCTCGCCGAATTCACAACCCGGTTCCCGGATATCCGGTTGGAAGTGCTGGTCACGTCTCAACAGGTCAATCTGCTGACTGAGGATATTGATGTTGCGCTGGCGGTTGGACCATTTGAGGATTCTGAACTGAACAGCCAGAAAATTGTTGAAACACCGCTGATCTGGGTGGACGGATCAACTGGCTGCTCTTAGATCGCATATCAAATTCTGTGAGCGGCGCTACAAAAGCCGACGCCTTGTTGTGAAGGGTCATCGCGGTCGCCAGTACCTCGACACTTCCGCGGCAATGAGCATCAATGATTCGATCCTGCTGCGTGAGGTCATCATGCAAGGGGGCGGTGTCGGGTTAATGCCAGAATTATATTGCCGCAATCCTCTGCGGTCTGGCGCTTTGGTGCAAGTCTGTCCAGCGATCTATCCGGAGCCGCGGGCGCAGATTGTGGCACTTACTGCCTCACGCCGCCTATATCCGCAGAAAACTCGCGTATTTGTTGATTTTGCCAGACTATGCGTGAGGGATTATCAGAGCTTGGGAACTGACCAGACGGATAGTCATTGAGATGTCTGTCTGGGGGTTGTCGTTGCGGCGGTGACTAGTACCCTCTCATGCAACGCCTTAGAATTAGCAGTATGACTAAAGGTAATTTATGGTATTTGTCGTGCTGTACAGGAAGTTGATTGGCCAGTTTCCAGAACAACCCAAGCAAAATGGCAGCAATGAACAAATCTGAATACCGCTTTTCAACAAAACTTGTGCGGGGCGGCTTGAACCGGTCTCCAAATTGCGAAACCAGCGAAGCGCTTTTTATGTCCTCGGGTTATGTCTATGACTCGGCCGAGCAGGCAGCTGCGGCGTTTCGCGATGAGACCGACAATTTTGTCTATTCGCGTTATGGCAACCCAACTGTTGAGATGTTTGAGTCGCGCCTCGCCCTTCTTGAAGGTGCTGAGGCCTGCAAGGCGACGGGAACGGGCATGGCCGCCGTTTTTGCGGTTATGGCGTGTCAGTTGCAGGTTGGTGACAGGGTTGTTGCGAGTCGTGCGCTGTTTGGTGCCTGTCATGGAATTCTGACCAAAACATTGCCGAAGTGGGGCATTGAGACGGTGCTGATTGACGGCGGTGATCTTGATGCGTGGCGCGCCGCGCTGAAGAAGCCGGCCAAGCTGGTGTTTTTTGAGACACCTTCCAACCCGCTTCTCGAGTTGGTGGACATCGCCGCTGTTTCAAAACTGGCTCATGAGGCTGGCGCGAGCGTGATTGTTGACAATGTCTTTGCCACTGCGCTGAAGCAGCGTCTATTGGAAAATGGTGCGGATATCGTGATTTATTCCACGACAAAGCATATCGACGGACAGGGGCAGCTGATGGGGGGTGCTGTTCTGGGACGCCGGGACTTCATCGATGATGTGTTTCTTCCATTCTACCGTCAGACCGGTGCGGCGATGAGTGCTTTTAATGCTTGGGTGATGTTGAAATCGCTTGAAACCTTCTCCCTTCGCTATGATGCACAAAGCAACTCTGCAGCCAGAATTGCTCAATGGCTGACAACGCATCCGGCTGTGGACACGGTTTTTTATTCCGGGCTTGAGACGCATCCACAGTATGACCTCGCCTGCCAGTAGATGTCCGGCTTTGGAACGTCTCTGGCTTTCCAGCTTCAAGCTGGCAAAACGGGGGCTTTTCGCGTTTTGGATAGCTTGTCGTTGATCGACATTTCCAACAATCTGGGAGACAGCAAATCACTGGCGTGCCATCCCTATACAACGACGCATTCGAGCCTCAGCGAGGAGGCTTTGGCGGAGCTGGGCGTGACCAATGCCGATTTTCGTTTCTCGGTCGGTCTTGAGGCGGCGGAGGATTTGATCGCAGATCTTGAGACAGCATTGGCGGTTCTTGCCTGACCTGCTGGCTGGGCGTCCGGCCTATTCGGCGATGCTTTCCATCGCTGCCAGAAACTGTACGACCTCATGAATGCTGTTGTAGTGACACATTGAAACCCGCACACAGCCATCAACGCCCAGCGGATCAAGAATGTTGCCGGAATAATGATCTGCTTTGCGAAGGTGTGTGCGCACACCTTCCTCATTCAGGCGGGTCACGACATCTGCCGAGGCGATTCCATCGACGTAAATCGAAACCAGCCCCTCACGCGCCGCATTCTCTACACCACCAATGATCGTCACCCTGTCCATTTTGGCAAGTCCGGTATGGTTGCCTGTGCCATGAATCATGGCGTCAGTCAGCGTTTTTTCATGCGCGTGAATGGCGGCGCCAGCGGCTTCAAACTTGGCGCGCCGGTCAGAGGCATCGCTCACCTGTTCGCCAAGCCACTCCAGATAATCCGCAATATCGGACAAGGTGGCATAGGCACCGGTATCACGGGTTCCCAACTCCCAATTATTTTCGGGTCCACCAACAAGCGAGTCATGCGGCAACGCGGTTAAACTTTCTGAAATCCAGGCAAATCCATAGCCATGTCGGGAAAACATCTTATAGGGCGAAATCACATAGCCATCGACATCATAGCTTTTGATGTCAATCAGACCATGCGCGGCATGCTGGATG
>CACCQD010000040.1 GCA_902547925.1 uncultured SAR116 cluster alpha proteobacterium
ACAACATTCAAAGCAGCAATGACAGATATGCCTCCACTTACTGCCGACATGCTCAAATAGCACTGGACTACGTCGCGAGACCCGCGTACCACGTGGGTCTCGTCCTTACCTTGGGGGATAAAGTGTCTAGTCCTGTTATTGCTTTGATAGTCCTGTTGATTTCGTTGGGCTATTTTTTTGTGGGCACCAGTTTTACCAGTGGACTCTCTCCCGACGGATCTCGTTACCATTCCCGCCCCCATTACTCAGGTCTTTACGCAGCTCTTCTAGCCTTTTTGCCTTCATCGCTTCTTTTGGTGGCGCTCTCGGTTGGTGATGATTTGGTTTTTCAGCGGTTGGCGCTTGAATTTATTCCAGAGGCAGTGTCGTCAGCCAGAGGTTTTAAGGAAATCATCGTTCTTGCTCAGATCGAAAATGTGGTAAACGGCATTAATTTTGGCGAGCAGGCAGACTATATATATGAAGCGGCAGAGGCTTGGAAAGGCTGGCTGTCGACCTCCGCAACGCTGAAAACTGTTTCGGTGGTATGCCTTTGCCTGATTACGGGTTTTTTTGGCTTTTTGAAATTGGGCCCAGATTTTCGGTCCCGCAACGCGGTAGAGCGCATCATCCTTGGCATTCTGGCGTCCAGTTCTGCGATAGCCATTCTGACGACCATTGGCATCGTGTTTTCGGTGGTCTTTGAATCGCTTCGTTTCTTTGCTCTGGTCCCGGTGACCGAGTTTCTCTTTGGCCTGACGTGGAACCCACAATTTGAGGGTGCAGAGCGCGCCGGCTCTGGGCAGATGGGTCTTGCCACTTATGGCTCTGTTCCTTTGTTTGTGGGAACGTTTCTGATATCGGTTGTTGCTTTGTCGGTTGCTGTTCCCGTTGGCTTGTTTAGCGCGATATATCTGTCGGAGTATGCGTCCAGCCGGGCTCGTTCGATTATCAAGCCGCTGCTGGAGGTTCTTGCTGGTGTGCCCACGGTTGTTTACGGATTTTTCGCGGCGCTCACTGTGGCGCCTTTCATCCGATCAACTGGAATGAGCTTCGGCCTCGATGTCGCCTCGGAGTCCGCGCTGGCTGCGGGTTTAGTGATGGGCATCATGATTATACCTTTCGTCTCGTCACTGTCAGACGATGTGATCAACGCAGTTCCACAATCATTGAGGGACGCCGCCTACGGGTTGGGTAGCACTAGGAGCGAGGCGATTCGCAAAGTGGTCTTGCCCGCCGCATTGCCGGGTGTGGTTGCATCAGTTTTACTGGCGGTTTCACGGGCTGTTGGCGAGACCATGATCGTGGTGATGGCCGCCGGTCTGGCAGCCAATCTATCATTGAACCCACTTGACGCAGTCACAACTGTTACCTCGCAAATTGTGACAATTTTGGTTGGTGACCAAGAATTCGAATCTGCAAAGACACTGTCAGCTTTTGCGCTGGCGTTGACGCTTATCGTGATTACGCTGGGTCTGAATTTTGGTGCGTTACAGATTGTGAAAAAATACAGAGAGCAATATGAGTGAGCCCCGCAAAGGCATTATCCCACCGCAGGTAGCAATCTCACGTGTTAACGCAAGCCTTGCGGCGAGGCGTGCCGGTGAGAGACGATTCCGCACATGTGGGCGTATTGCGATATGCATTGCGCTGGCGTTTCTGGTGCTTCTCTTTGTGTCAATTTTCACCAAGGGAATACCCGGCTTTTTTCAATATTATGTTACACTCGAAGTTGTTGTTGATCGTGAAAGAATTGATCCGGCTGGCGATTTATCTGTTCAATCTCTCTATGATGGCGATGCAAGGGGCATCATTCGCAGTGCATTCTATATAGCCACCGGTGCTGAGGGTCGTTCGGGTCGCAAAGCTGCGGGAAAATTAATTTCAAAGGGAGCCGAGCAGCGCTTGCGCGAGGCGATCATCAAAGATCCGTCTCTACTTGGAAAGACGGTGGCAATGAAATTTGCCCTTGATGATGATGCCGACTCTTTCCTGAGAGGGTACATTTCAAGCGCGGTTCCGGAGAAGGACAGACGGATCAATGACAAGCAGATCGAATTTATCAATAAGCTCCAGAAGCTGCAGCTGATCAGCTATGATTTTAGCGATTATTTGATTTTTGGCAGTGCCTCACGCGATCCAGAGATAGCCGGCATAAAAGGCGCGTTTATTGGCTCGGTGCTGACCCTTGCCGTTTGCTTGGTGCTGGCGTTCCCGATGGGTGTTGCCACCGCAATTTATCTAGAGGAATTTGCCCCAAAGAATCGGATTACCGAGATCATTGAGGTTAACATCAACAACCTTGCCGCGGTGCCATCAGTGGTTTTTGGCATTCTGGGTCTGGCTGTCTTTATCAGTATCTTTGGTATGCCGCGCTCAATACCTCTCATAGGCGGCGTTGTTCTGGCGCTTATGACATTGCCCACAATCATTATATCCTCGCGCGCCGCAATCAGGGCAGTGCCCCCTAGCATTCGGGATGCAGCTTTAGGAGTGGGGGCTTCAAAGTTACAAACTGTGACGCATCATGTGTTGCCGTTAGCGATGCCCGGGATGCTAACCGGTACGATTATCGGAATGGCGCAGGCACTGGGTGAGACGGCACCCTTGTTGATGATTGGCATGGTCGCATTTATTGTTGACATACCGGGCGGCGTCACAGATCCCGGCACCGTATTACCTGTGCAGATTTTTATGTGGGCAGATTTTGCTGAGCGGATGTTCATTCACAAGACAAGCGCAGCAATCATCGTTTTGCTGGGTTTCCTTATCTTGATGAACGCCATTGCAATTTTTATCAGAAATAGGCTTGAGCGTCGGTGGTAGCCTCGACCGGCTGAGAACAAAACAGTGAAAAAGAAAAGATGGATACTATGAGAGCGCCTGTTGAAATGGAGGTGTCCAAATTGCCCAGCCATACGGTTGGGGACGTTTATGTTGATATGCCAAGAATGACGACACGGAAAGTCAATGTGTTCTACGGCGACAAAATGGCGCTTGATGATGTGACACTGGATATAGCTGAAAAGCAGGTTACTTCCCTCATTGGTCCTTCTGGCTGTGGGAAGTCCACTTTCCTGCGCTGTTTGAATCGGATGAACGACACAATTGACAACTGCCGCGTGGAAGGCCAGATCAAGTTGGATGATCAGAACATTTACGATCCTCACATAGACGTTGTGCCATTGCGCGCCCGTGTAGGTATGGTCTTTCAAAAGCCAAACCCCTTCCCAAAGAGCATCTTTGACAACGTTGCCTATGGCCCGAGAATTCACGGTCTGGCGAATAATAAGAATGAACTTGATGGCATTGTGGAAGCCTCGCTTCGCCGTGCCGGATTGTGGGAAGAAGTCGCTGACCGTCTCTACCAGTCAGGCACCGGTCTCTCGGGTGGCCAGCAGCAGCGTTTGTGTATTGCGCGAGCGATTGCGGTATCCCCCGAAGTCATCTTGATGGACGAACCTTGTTCAGCGCTGGATCCAATTGCAACTGCGCGGATTGAGGAGCTGATTTTTGAGCTGCGTGAAGAGTTCACCATCGTCATTGTCACTCATTCAATGCAGCAGGCGGCCAGGGTGTCGAATAGAACAGCTTATTTTCATCTCGGCCGGTTGGTCGAGGTTGGTGAGACATCGACCATTTTCACCAATCCACGGCATGAGCTTACAAATAGTTACATTACTGGCCGATTCGGTTAGGTTAAATATGTTACACCAACCAGATTTACGGTCATAAATTAGGGGTAAGGAACAAATGCAAAGTTCGCACCATACTAGCTCGGCCTTTGATCAGGACCTCTACGAGATGTCTGAAAAAGTCAGGACTCTGGCCAATCTTGTCGAACGTCAACTCAATGCCGTAACGCAGTCTCTCTCGACGCTTGAGGACAAAGGCCTTGATAAGCTCATCAAGCGCGACAAGAAAGTTGATAAGCTGGAGAGTGAAATTATCGAGCAGGCGGTCGAGGTCATTGCCTTGCGTGCACCGCGGGCAGAGGATTTACGGCTCGTTCTGGTCATTCAAAAGATTGCGACCATTCTTGAGAGAATGGGTGATTATGCGCGCAATACAGCGAACCGGACAAAGGTGATACTGGCAGAAGGCCCCACGATTGTTCCGGTTGAAGATCTGCGGCAGATGGCTGAGCTTACAATGACAATGTTGAATGACGTGATGGCGGCCTTTGACGCTGTTGACGTGGAGCTGGCAATCAAGGTGCGCAATGGTGACGTCAAGGTTGACAAGCTACATACCAAAATTCACCGATCCGTGGTGAAAGCCGCGCAGAATGACCCCGATCATATTATTGCCAGTGTTCATCTGCTTTTTATTGCCAAGAATTTTGAGCGCATCGGCGATTATGTGACAGGCATAGCTGAACAGGTTTATTTTCTGGCAAATGGTGAATTAGTTGATGAATTCAGACCAAAAGCAGACAAAACCAGCTGGAATTCCTGAGCTCAGAGCCGCGTTGCATCTTTACTTCGCCGGGCAAGCAAATCTGTGTTTGGGTTGACGCCGCCGGCATTTTCTAGCGATCTGTCTACAAGGCCGGCCCTCAGAGTTTTTGATTCGAGTGAGTGCTGCAATAATGTCAGAAAGGCCGTATGCTTTTTTCGTAATTTTTGCTTGGGACGGCGACGACATGAAAATCTTCAGACATAAAATGGGCAAGATGCTCAGACAAGGTGGGCTGATAGCCACCCTGTTTGCGGGTCTATCAATGGGAGTGGCGCAGGCGGGTGAACTCAAGATTGTTCATATCAACGATCACCACTCGCACCTAAAGCCCGATAGACGGCTGAGCCTCAATCTGGGGGGTAAACCTACCAGAGTGAAATCTGGCGGGATGCCATCGGTTGTGGCCAAGATCAAAGAACTGCAGAACAAGAGTCATAATGTGCTCAAGCTGCATGCGGGCGATGCTGTGTCCGGATCATTGTTTTTTACCCTATTCAAGGGTGAGGCTGATGCCGCTTTGATGAATGAGGTCTGTTTTGATGCTTTCGCACTTGGCAACCATGAGTTCAATGAGGGGGACGCGGGTCTTGCAAAGTTTTTGGACTTTCTGAAGTCAGACAAATGTAACACACCGGTTCTTGCCGCCAATATCAAACCGGAGGTTGGTGTTTCCGCGTTAACGCCAAATAGCGAAAGAGATTATTTTCAGCCATCTACGGTCATGCAGATAGATGGCATGAAGATTGGCGTCGTTGGGATCGACATCGTTCGGAAGACGAAACTCTCCTCGAGCCCGGATGAGACAACGATCTTTCTTGATGAAGCTGAAACCGCCCAGAGAATGGTGGATGAGCTCAAACAGACTGGCATTGACCATATTATTCTGCTCACACATTACGGTTATCAAAATGAAATTGAGCTTGCTGCCAAAATTGATGGTGTAGATGTGATTATCGGTGGCGACTCACACACACTTCTGGGTGATTTTGATGCCATTGGTCTGAATGCATCTGGTCCTTATCCGACGGTGGTGCGCGGCGTTGGTGGCAACATTGTGTGTGTTGCTACTGCCTGGCAATATAGCCAAATTGTTGGTGAGCTTGACATCTCTTTCGATGAAAAAGGTGACGTCCAGTCATGTCGCGGTGTTCCGCATGTAATGCTCGCAGACAGCTTTAAGCGAAAAAATGCTGATGGCGATCGTGTTGAGGTTGAAGGCGCAGCGCGCGATGCAATCTATGCTCAAATCGAGGCTGATCCAAAACTTTCCATCGTGAAAGAAGATGCAGATGCTGCGGCACTGCTTGCATCCTTCAATGTGAAAGTTGAGGAGATGCAATCTCTGAGAGTGGGGGAGGTTACTGAAAATCTCTGCCTGTCACGCATTCCCGGGGATAAGCGCTCAAAGATTTGTTCTCCCGAGGATACAGCGAAAAACGGATCTGATATTTCCATGTTGGTAGCACATGCGTTTCGTGAGATGGCGAAGGCCAGCGACATCGCAATTCAGAACGGGGGTGGGGTGAGAACTGACATAGCCAAGGGTGCACTGACCATGGGCGATGCTTATAAATTGTTGCCTTTCGCCAATACCCTTGTTGTGATGGATATGACCGGGGCGGAGATAAAGACGGTTCTGGAGGAGGCCCTTGACTATACTCTGCAGCCAGATGGCTCAACGGGTGCATATCCCTATGCAGCTGGTTTGCGCTGGCATGTCAAATTGGCGGCGCCACTCGGACAGCGTCTGAGCAAGATGGAGTTCAAAGGCCGTGACGATGAGTCGTGGGGTCCACTTCAAATGGACAGGACCTATCGTCTGGTCACAAACAATTACATTGCTGCAGGCCGTGATGGCTATCTCAGTTTTAAAACAGTAAAGAACGAGGGGCGCTATACTGATACATTTCTCGACTACGCTCAGTCGTTTGTCGATTACGTCCAAGAGAGGGGCAGCGTTGGCAAACTGCCGGCATCTGAATATTCAACGCAGGCTCTTTCTGAATAGGCTCAACAAGCAAGGAAAAGAGGAGACGCCGTCTGCACGCCTCCTCTTGCCCGGATCAGCTATTCATAAATGCTCTCACCCCAGTTGGGGGAATGACTGTCGGAAAAATAATCTATACCGTGGGTTGTGCTTGGATACTAACATTGCAAGATTATAACTTTCGGTCTGTTAATCGGTTCGTTGGAGGGGTCAGAATGAAGCGCCTAGCTTGCCAATGAGTTTTTCAAGTATATTTAAGCTGTTGTTTCTTTCGTGGATATTGGTCATTTCCCAAGCCCCTGCAATGGCTCAGGAACACAAGAGTGGCTTCGGATTGGGCTTTGAGAAAATGCAGAAAATCTGGCAAGGTATCTCTAATGCACCAAAAATGACCACTTGTCGGCTTGCCAACAAGACCGTTTATAAAGGTAAGCAGATTTGCGTTTACAAGGGTGCCAACAAGACAATCCTTGGCGTTTATAATATGGCTGGCGATTTCTGTTCAGCTGCCATGGATTGCCGCTATGATCCAGGTGGGACCAAGACAATTGCAAGCCTTGTAAAGGCGTTCAAGGACGCCGAAGATAAGTGAATCTTGAAGTTTATACTAATTGTGCTGCCTGCCAATGCCGGCGGAGGAGTGCGGCTATCCAGTTGAAGGCAAACCGGCTAGAGCGGCCTCGAGATCGGCGATCAGGTCTGAGGGTGCTTCAAGGCCAATATTGAGGCGCACAAGGCGCCCACCAAAATCCTGCCCGGGCCGGTCGAGATCTGGATAAACCACGGCCAAACTGTTCACGCCGCCCCAGCTTAGACCAATCTTGAAAATTTGTAATCTATTGAGGAAATCCTGTGCCTGTTGGGCTGAACAATGATCTTTGAGCAGAAACGAAAAGACGCTAGCCGAGCCGGTAAAATCGCGCTTCCAATGCCCATGCCCCGGACAAGATGGCAGAGCTGGATGATAGACAGCGGCGATATGCGGGTTTTCTGCCAACCAATAAGCAACCTCTAGCGTTGATGTTTCAAGCTGTCCAAGTCGCACTGCCAAGGTCTGCAATCCACGCAACGCGAGACTGCAATCATCCGGTGAGACAGCCAGGCCCAATTGCCGATAAACTGGCCCAAACATCTCATAGGCACTCTCATCGCGGGCCGAAACCGAGCCAAGAAGCAAATCGCTATGCCCACCAATATATTTGGTCAGCGCCTGAATGCTGACATCAACTCCGTGGTAAAAAGCGTCAAACATCACCCCAGCGGCGTAGGTGTTATCAAGTGCAACGGCAACACCTCTCTCATGCGCTGCCAGCACTATCGCCGGCACATCCTGAACTTCCATCGTCACCGAGCCTGGACTCTCGCACCAGATCAGGTTTGTGTTGTCCCGGATCAAGGACGAGATGCCGCCGCCGATCAAGGGGTCATAAGCCTCAACCTCGATGCCAAAATTGCGCAGAATGCCCTCTGCCATCTCTTTGTTGGGGCCGTAGGCGGAGAACGGCACCAAAGCATGACTGCCGGCGCGGCAATAGGCCATGTAGACGAGAGCGATCGCTGCCTGCCCACCGGGCACGATGAAACTGTTGTGTGCGCCTTCCAGATGAGTGATCCGTGCGGCAAGTTCG
>CACCQD010000041.1 GCA_902547925.1 uncultured SAR116 cluster alpha proteobacterium
GTGATGACACCAGCTCACAGGTTGGGGGTGAAACCACTCAGAGCTCTGAGGCTGGCGATAGTGGTGAAAGTGTTGGAGCAGATGCCAGCACCGCGCCAGCCGATTCCGACACCGCAGGCGAGACCAAATCGGCAAAGCCGAAGGGTCGAGCCCGTAAGAAAGTAGCACCAAAAACGGCACCAGAAACTGCAGATAATGCAGATACCGATGTAGCATCAGGTGCAGCTGAGGGTGGTGAAGAAGATACGCCGAAGCGAGCCCGCAAAAAAGCCCCTGCTGCGAAAACTGGCGCCGCGAAAAAGGCGACGAAGGCCGCTGCAAAGAAAACCACCCGCAAGAAAGCGGCACCAAAGGCAGCTGCCGCCTACAGTGCTGGTGAGCCGGCACCCGTTACCAGTGAAAAAGTTACCAGTGAAAAAGTTGTAGACGAGACACAGCGTGCGCCAATCAGCTCAGCACCGCAGGATGTGATCGAGGTTGGTGAAGCCAAGCCCCAAGGCCGCAAACGCGGCTGGTGGAACCGCGGCTAAAGACTTTTCAGATACGAAGGAAGCCAGCTGTTGATCCGACGGCTGGCTTTTTTCATGTCCTCTGTGCTGCCAGCATATGATAGCCGCAAATGGTGATGCCCAAACTCCTGATCAAAATCCATTCCGGAGGTGCAGGCGACATGCGCCTCTCGTAGCATGGCATTGGCAAAATCGAGAGAGTTCACAGCCGTTTTTGAGAGGTGCGTCAGATCGGCATAGATGTAAAACGCCCCGTCTGCAGGGGCCATATCGCCGAGAAATTCTGGTGGAAGTTCACGGAGCAGGACATCACGGTTCTCACGGTAACGCAGAACATTCTGGTCAAGCATGTCATAATCGTCAAAGGCCGCCATCGCGCCTTCCTGCATCGGGCGCGACGGCCCGATATACAGGTTCTGGGCCAGCCGCTCGGTTATTTCCAGCAGGTCATCGGGTAGAATCATCCAGCCAAGGCGCCAGCCAGTCATGCAGAAATATTTGGAAAAGGAATTAACCACAATAGCACTGTTGCTGTGTAGAAGGGCTGAGGTCGGCCGTGTATCAAAGGTCAAACCATGATAGATCTCATCCATGATCAGGCGCACACCATTGGCGTCACACCAGTGACAGATATGCTTTACGTCAGCATCACTCATCACCACACCGGTGGGGTTTGCCGGACTGGCCAGCAATAACCCATCAGGCAGATTGCCCTCATTTGCCAGAGCCTCAAGCCGTGGCACCCCCCCCTCAACCGCGCGCGATGGCAACAATATAGGCTCCAGCCCAAGCGCCGTCATCACATTGCGGTAAGCAGGGTAACCCGGATTGGCGAGAGCGATCAGGTCGCCTCTATCAAATGCCCCCAAAAATGCAAGGGTAAACCCCAGGGATGAGCCAAGCGTCACGACGATATTGGCTGGATCAGGACGGCAATCATACCAATCTTCATAATGTGCGGCAATGCGTTGGCGCAGGGGCAACTCGCCGAAAGCCACGGAGTAGCCATGTGTTCGTGTTGTGCCAAGTGATGTTGTCAGCGCCCGCAGGACAGCAGGTGGTGGCGGTGTCGAGGGCTGACCAACCTCCAGATGCACTAGATCAGCACCACACGCTTCAAGCTCGCGTGTCGCGTTCATCATCTCCATTGCTAGAAACGGAGGAATGCGATTGGTTGTCGAAACTTTAAGGGCCATCTGAAACACCACCTCGATCTTGTTTATAAAATAAAATATGCCGACCAGCGGCGTGATGGAACAATCAGACGGGTGTTTAGCAAACTCGGAGTAAAAAGGCCACAGTTCCAACAGATTCATGGGCTAGCGAAAACAGTGGGCACCCGATATGTTAGAGCGTGTTAGCGTCGACAACGGTTGTGATCACAAGAGGGATAATGTCTTGAACAGACCGGCTTTCAATTCTTACCCCGCAAAGGTGGCAAATCAGACCCGCGTCATCGTGAGGCGATTGGTCTTGGCTGGTCTTGGGCTTCTTGTCGGTCTCGGTGCCATTCTCCCTGCGCAGGCAAACATGATCCGCGACACCGAAATAGAAGCCGGGATTGATGAGCTGATCGCGCCCCTGATTCGCGTTGCCGGCTTTGCTCCGGAGGCGATTGACGTTCGCATCATTCTGGACAACCGGTTGAATGCCTTCGTGCAGAGCAAGCGCACGGTCTATATCAATTCCGGCCTGATTGAGAGCAGTGATGATCCTTTGCTGTTTTTGGGCGTGATGGCGCATGAGCTGGCGCATATCAAGGCTGGTCACGTGCAGCAGATTGATGAAACCCTCACCACTGCGGGAACCGCTGCCGCGCTGGCGACCATCGCCGCTGTGGCCATTGCCGCTGGGGGCCATGGTGATGCGGCCGCCGGTGTTCTGGTTGGCGGCACTGACCGCGCAAACCGTAACATTCTGTCATCGGTGCGCCGGAACGAGGCAATTGCCGATGAGATTGGGCTGACACTTCTTGACGATGCCGGTATTTCTGCTAACGGGTTGCGTGACATGATGGCCAGAATGGCGCGCCAACGTGCCCTTCCCGAGTCGCGGCAATCTCAGTATTACACAACCCATCCCGGAACCGCCCAGCGTTTGCAGACCTATCAGGACCATGTGAACAGCTCGCCGCACACCAACACCAAACCAGCGCCTGAGCTTGCAGAAAAATTCCGCCGGATCAAAGCAAAACTCCATGCCTGGACAGAGCGTCCACAGACGGTAGTGAACAGCGATAGTGTCGATCTTGAACCCTACCTGCAAACCTATGCCTATGCCATTGCCACCTATCGCCGTGGCGATCTGGATAGCGCGCTTGAACTGATCGACAGCCTGATCGAGGCGCAGCCACAAGACCCCTATTTCCAAGAATTCCGCGGCGATATTCTGATGTCGATGGCACAACCCTTAGCCGCCGTAACAGCATATGAGAACGCCATTAGATTGCGGCCGAACAGCCCGCAGATCGAGTTGCTTCTGGGGCGCGCACTGATTGCGACTGGTGACAAGACACGCCTGCCACGCGCCATCGAGGTGATTATAAAAGCGCGCAAGGCTGAGCCTGAATGGGCCTTTCTGCACCGCCAGCTTGGCATCGCCTACGGCAAGGCCGGAAAAATCAACCATGCCGACCTCAGCCTTGCGAATGAGGCCATTTTACTTGGTGATACCATCCGCGCATTACAGCTCGCCAAACGCACACTCGTCCGCGGTGATCTTCCCGATGCGCTGCGCAATCGGGCCAACGACATTATCTACCGCTACGAACTGAAGAACTGATAAAAAAACTGGCACGACCTGGCGGACTATTGATGCCGATACTGCCGCTAGGTAAATTTGGTTGCGGCTGCTATAACGCGGTCCAGAATCAAACAGCCCAAATGGGGAAAAGGAACTCATAAGATGCTTCGAATTTTCGGATTTTTTGCCTTGATGATGATTTTGGCCAACCCCGTGCACGCTGATCTCAAATCAATCGACAAAACCAAACTGGATGAGATGATCCGCGCCTATATCGAGGAGAACCCCGAGGTGATCCGCAATGCGTTGCAGCAATTGGCCGAACGTGAGGACAAGGCGCAGAAAATGGCGGCACTGGCATTTCTCGAAATGTCCGAGGGCGATCCGGTGCTTGGCAATCGGGACGGCTCGCTGGTTATCTATGAATTCAGCGATTATAATTGTGGGTATTGCAAACGTGTGTTTGGGCCCATTCAGGACGTTTTGGCCGAGGACGATGATATCCGCTTCGTGATCAAGGAGTTTCCAATCCTGGCGCAATCATCACTGTTCGCGGCACAAGCGGCAATAGCCGCCCAGATACAGGGCGTGTTTCCGCAATACCACATCACAATGATGACCAACCCCGGGGCCATTTCAATGGACACAATTCTGGCTGCGGCACGTGATGCCGGCGCGGACATCAGCCAGTTGCAAAAAGACATGAATAGCGCCGAGACAGCCGCCGTGATCAACCGCACACGCATGTCTGCTGAACAATTGCAGATTTCCGGAACGCCCGGGCTTGTCATTGGTTCGACAATCATTCCCGGAGCCATCAGCGGTGATGAATTGCGCCGCCTGATCGCCGAGGAGCGAGCCAAACGCGGATAACAGGAGACCACGCGGCAAGCGCTGGCAATGAGCAGAAAAAGAGTGGTAGAATTGGGCCAATGGCTGAGACAGTAAAAATATTGGTGGTCAATGGCCCCAACTTGAACATGTTGGGGACGCGTGAGCCAGAAACTTATGGGGCGATGGCGCTTGACGAGATCGGCGATAAATGCCGGGGCGTCTGTAAAACGCATGGCTTTGATATGGAATGGATGCAGTCAAATTCCGAGGCGGTCTTGATCGACACCATTCAGGCGGCCTGCAACAAATTTGACTGGATCATCGTCAATGGTGCCGGGCTGACACACACTTCGGTTGCGCTTCGGGATGCACTGGCACTATTTACCGGCGGGATTATCGAAGTGCATCTGTCGAACATCCACGCACGCGAGGAATTTCGCCACACTTCGCTGATCACCGCCATTGCAAAAGGTACCGTGATCGGCTTTGGCGCTAGTTCCTATACGATGGCCATCACGGCAATTGCTGAGATGCAAGAGGAGTCCTGAGACTATGGCAAAAGCCCCAAAGAACCCCGTTGAACCCACCACCGAACTGGTCAAGGCTCTTGCCAACATTCTGGATGATGCCGGGCTTGCCGAGCTGGAGTATGAGACAGATGACGTTGCCATTCGGCTGTCGCGTCTAGCTGGTGCAGCGCCCGTCACCGCCGTGGCACCGGTGGCCGCACCGACAGCTGTCGCGGCACCGACTGCTGCGCCAGCAGCACAATCTGCCGAAGGCGCCGCTGATCTCAGCGCCGATCCAGGCGCGGTGACGTCGCCAATGGTCGGCACCGCCTATATTTCGCCTGAACCAGGTGCTCCAGCCTTTGTCGAGGAGGGCAGTACTGTCAAAAAGGGCCAGACATTGCTGATCGTTGAGGCAATGAAGGTGATGAACCCGATCACCGCTCCCCAGGATGGAACCGTCTCCAAAATTATGGTGAAAAATGCCCAGCCAATCGAATTCGGCGAAGTGCTGGTTGTGATCGAATAATGTTTAACAAAATTCTCATCGCAAATCGGGGTGACGTCGCCCTTCGCGTGCTGCGCGCCTGCAAGGAAATGGGCATCCCCAGTGTCATCGTCCATTCAACGGCGGATGCGGAGTCAATGCCGGTGCGCCTCGCCGATGAATCGGTTTGCATCGGCCCCCAAAGCAGCGCCGAATCCTATCTCAATGTTCCCTCGATTCTGGCAGCGGCTGGAATAACCGGCGCCGATGCCGTGCATCCGGGCGTTGGCTTTTTGTCCGAAAATGCTGATTTTGCCGAGATCGTGAAAGCCCATGGCCTGACCTTCATCGGCCCAGAAACGCGGCACATTAGGTCAATGGGTGACAAGGTTGAGGCCAAAATAACCGCCGCCAATGCCGGTCTGCCGCTTGTACCGGGCTCTCCCGGTGCGGTTCATACCATTGCCGAGGCGGAAATGCTCGGTAAGACCATTGGCTATCCATTACTGGTCAAGGCGGCCTCAGGGGGTGGTGGCCGCGGCATGAAAGTGGCTGAGACAGCCGCTGATCTGGCCGAGGCGTTCGGTTCAGCCAGATCCGAGGCGAAAGCCGCATTTGGTGATGATACGGTGTATCTGGAGCGTTATCTCGGTCAGCCCCGCCATATTGAGGTGCAGGTCATCGCCGACTCGCATGGCAATGTAGTGCATCTTGGTGAACGTGAATGTTCGGTCCAGCGCCGTCACCAGAAACTGTTTGAGGAAGCCCCCTCACCGGCATTATCAGCAGATCAACGCGCAGACATTGGCAGAATTGCCGCCGAAGCGACGCGAAAGATGGGATATCTTGGCGTCGGCACAATGGAATTCCTTTATGAGGATGGCGAGTTCTTCTTCATCGAGATGAATACCCGTCTACAGGTGGAACACCCGATCACCGAGGAAATCACCGGGGTCGATCTGGTGCGCGAACAGATAAGCATCGCGGCCGGCAAAAAACTGTCCTTCGCGCAGGAAGATGTCACCTTCACCGGCCATGCCATCGAATGCCGGATCAATGCAGAGCATCCAGAGACCTTCATGCCAACGCCTGGCAAAGTGACAGCATTTCACGCAGCCGGTGGCCCGGGCGTCAGGGTCGAGTCATGTCTCTATTCGGGTTATTCGGTACCACCCTATTACGACAGCCTGATTGCCAAGCTCGTGGTCTATGGTGATGATCGTGCACATTGTCTTGCCCGGCTGAAGCGGGCGATCGAGGAATTTGTCATTGAACCGATTCCAACGACATTGGCGCTGCATGCACGGTTGGTCGAGGCTGACGCCATCATCGATGGAAGCTATAATATTCGCTGGCTTGAGGAAAAATTTCTGGCCAGCGACTAGGCCAACCTTCAGGCCAGTCCGAGGCATAATTCGAGGAAAAACAGAAACGGGCAGACGCATGTCCACACGCTACGCATTTTCACCGGAAACGTTGATCAAAGCCTATTCGCTTGGTGTTTTTCCGATGGCGGATGGAGCCAACAGTCACACCATCAATTTTTATGACCCAGACGTGCGGGCGCTAATACCGCTTACCGTAAGCGCCGAATCGAGACGGCATTTTCACATTCCCAAGCGGTTGCGCCGCACCGTGAAACAAGGTCGATTGATGGTGACGATTGACAGGGATTTTCCTGCAGTCATTGCCGAATGTGCGGCACCGCGCCCCGACCGCGAAGACACCTGGATCAATAGCGACATCAAGCGCCTTTATATAGCGCTCCACAAGCTGGGCTTTGCCCATTCAATCGAGGTCTGGGATGGTGACAGTCTGGTTGGCGGCCTTTATGGGGTGGCGTTGCGCTCCGCATTTTTTGGTGAGTCCATGTTCTCACGCGCTACCGACGCTTCAAAGGTTGCGCTGGTGCACCTTGTTGCGCGACTGAGGGCCGGCGGCTTTCGCCTGCTCGACGCACAATTCACGACAGACCATTTGCAACAATTTGGCGTCTTCGAGCTACCGCGCGAGCAATTCCAACAGCGCCTTGCAGTGGCGCTGGCAAAGCCTGCCGATATTCTGCCCGGGGAACTGGACAAACCAATGGTTGCCGCATTGCTGACAGCAATTCAGACTGCCGAACAGCCGGGTTAATCAATAATGCAATCCAGCAGCGTGACGTCATAGACAGGATGTTCCACCGCCGAAACTGCGGGGCTGGACGAGAACATCCAACCGGAAAAAACCTGCCTGCCAGGTGCGGTCTCGTCATGACCACGATCGGTGATTTCCAGAAAGGCCACATTTTCCGGCGGCTCCTCAGGAGGCCGGAAGGCACAGCGCTGAATGACGATCTCAAGCGTGCCGAATCTTATAGCCTCGCCAATCGGGGCTGACAGCGTCGAAATACGCGCGGTGATCTTGTCAAGTGCCTG
>CACCQD010000042.1 GCA_902547925.1 uncultured SAR116 cluster alpha proteobacterium
TTGAGCTCAGTATGCACCTGCCCCGCTAGATCGCGGCCAGCCTTGCCGTTGCGCAATTGTTGGATGGGTCGCACCTTATCCTCGAGCAGTGGGGCGTAAATAAAGCCAGCCCAAATGTTCAACACGTCAATGGCCTCGTTATCAAGTCCGGCAAAACCCCAACTTTCATAGGCGTGGACCGCAAGGTCACGGTCCTCATCGCGCAACGCCTTGTAAAGATCAATGACACCGCCCACAAATTGCGGCCGGAACAGGCGAATCGAACCAAAATCCATCAGGTTAATCCGGTTCTCCGAATCAATCGAGTAATTACCCAGATGCGGATCACCGTGGATCACACCATAAAAATAGAAAGGCACATACCACACCCGAAACATTTTTTGGGCAATTTCGTTGCGCAGCGCTTGACTGGGGTTGGTAGCGAGAAATGGCATCACACGCTGACCATCAAGCCAACTCATAGTAAGCAACCGCTCGGTTGACAGATCAGCCCTATAATCGGGCAGCCTTACACAATCCTCGTCGCGCAACATATAGCGATAAAGCTGCATGTTCACCGCCTCGCGCTGATAATCCAGCTCCTCGTGGAGTCTTTCCGACAACTCGTCATAGACATCGGATGTTGAGATCGCTGTATCATAACGCTCATAAAGCTTCAGAACCAGTTTTAGCTGCCGCAAATCAGCCTCAATGGCTGAGGCCATATCGGGATATTGCAGCTTGACCGCAAGATTATTACCGGCTTCATCAGTTGCTTTGTGAACCTGACCCAGCGAGGCGGCGGAAACAGCCTCGCGGCTAAAGGACGAGAAACGAGACTGCCAATGCTGGCCCAATTCAGACGCCATCCGGCGGCGGGTGAACAACCATCCCATCGGCGGCGCATCGGCCTGTAGGGCTGCCAATTCCTCAGCATATTCTGGCGGCAGAGCTTCAGGAATCGTAGAGAGAATCTGCGCCACCTTCATGATCGGTCCTTTCAGACCGCCCAATGCCTCACGCAGATCGGCGGCATGTTTTGACCTGTCAATCTCCATGCCGAGATAACGCTCGCCAGCGACACGCGCGGCCAGCCCACCCATGGTGCTGGTCACACGTGCATAACGGCGCAAGCGACCACCCAACTGGCCCGTGTTTTTCGAGAGTTGCTCAGACCCCTTTTCCGATGTCATCAATCAAGACCTTCCAACTCATCAATCATTCCAGAAATCATATCAAGGCCCTGAGACCAGAAAGCGGGTTGCCGTGCGTCAAGCCCGAATTTGGCAAGTGCAACGTCATAGCGTTCGGTGCCGCCTGCGCAGAGCAGGTTTTTGTATTTTGTTACAAAATCTCCAGACATGCCCGCGACGTTGGCATTCTGATAGCTTTGCCAGAGTGCATTCACCAAACAATCACCAAAGGCATAGGCATAGACATAGAAGGGCGTATGAACAAAATGTGGGATATAGCCCCAGACAGGCCTATAATCATCACCAATACGAACAGCCGGACCCAATGCCGCGCGTTGTGTGTCCATCCAGACATCAGAGATTTCCTCTGCCGTCAACTCACCATTCCCACGTGCCCCATGGAACGCTGTTTCAAAATTATGAAACGCGATCTGCCGGACAACCGTATTAAGCATGTCCTCGACTTTGCCAGCCAGCAATACACGGCGGGTGTCCGCATCTTCGGCGCTGTCAACCAGCTGTCTGAAAGCCAGCATTTCAGCAAACACAGACGCGGTCTCTGCAAGTGTTAGAGGCGTGTCAGACATTAGATAGCCATTTGCCGCAGCAAGACATTGGTGAACACCATGTCCCATCTCATGGGCAAGGGTCATCACATCCCGCGATTTGCCCGCGAAATTCATTAGAATATATGGATGCGCCGATGGTGTCACGGGGTGCGAGAACGCGCCCGAGCTTTTGCCTGGCCGCGGTGCGGCATCAATCCAACTACGCTCAAAAAAGGGCTTCGCGGTTGCTGCCATCTCTGGATCAAACCCGGTGAAGGCATCAAGCACGATCTGTTCTGCCTCAGGCCAGGAAAACTGCCGATCATCATCTCCCGGTAGCGGCGCGTTGCGGTCCCACCAGTCAAGTCGGTCGACGCCCATCCAGCCGGCCTTCATTGCATAATACCGGTGCGAGAGATCGGCATTACGGTTGTTAACCGCCGATACCAGCGCGTCAACCACCTCATCATCAACATCATTGGCAAGATTGCGCGAGGCAACAGGTCTAGCAAAACCACGCCAGCGATCCTCAACTTCCTTGTCCTTGGCGATAGTGTTCAAGATGAGTGAGAGCAGCCGGTCATTCGCTTTCAGAGTTGCCGACAGCGATAGTCCCGCCTCTTTGCGGATTCCGGCATCAGGGCTGGATAGCTTATCCAGAATCTCGGCTTCGGTGACCTCTGCGCCTTGAAATGCAAATTTCAGCGCGGCAGCGGTCTCATCAAACAACCGAACCCAAGCGCCCCGCCCGGCCGGCGCGCGCTCTGCCAGCATGCGCTCCATATCTGCCGACAGCTGATGGGGTGCCATCGCGCGCACCCGTCGCAGCCAAGGCTCCCAACAGGCACATTCCGATGTCTTCATCAAGTCACTAACATGGGCATCATCCATCACTGCTGTTTCAAGCTCTATAAACAAAAGTGTTGCGTTAATCTCGGCACCGGCCTCACGCACAGATTGATGATGCTTGGCAATCGCCGCATCAATGGTGTTCGCAGCAAACAGCAGTTGGGCATGACTATGCACCTTTCCTAGGGATTCAAAGATGCGTTCATACTCAGCGATCACCAAAGCCAGTTCGGCCCCGGTCGCATTGGCCAATTTGCCCTGCCAATTGGCGGCAAGGGTGGCCGCATCTTGCCGGGCTGCATCGAGATCTGCGGCAAGAGCCGAGTCATCCATCCCGACATATAAATCATTCAAATCCCAAATCGGACAACTGTCAGGCATGGCGTCACCATTTTATCAAAAGTTAGTTATTGTGATCTTACCAAAAGCGCAAGTCGCACTAAATCACCGATGTTTGGCCTTTTGAAGGATATGGGGAAAGCAAGGACCAATCGCAAGCCACTGAGCCTTTCTAGTCACAAGAAACTGGGGCGTTAATCACCACGTTATCAGCGGCGTTACCAGAGCTTTGCCTTTTGCACTTGCGATCTCATTCAAACAGACATAACATTTAGTCGCTCAATACATGGGTGGGGAGAGCCCGGGCAAGCGGTTTCGTCCGTTATGGCACCGGCACCGAAGGAGCAATTCCCCAGAAACTCTCAGGTACCCGTACCCATTCATGTGAGCACTCTGGAAAGCGGCACGGCAGTGTCCACCGACGGGGAACACCTGGTCCACTGATGGTTTGGGCCATGGTTAATCTCTCAGGTTCCGTGACAGAAGGGGGTGTTGCCGATGACAATCGGTAACGCTGTCTTGTTTGAGGAAACTGAGGAAACCTAGAGTGGAAAACCGTCGCACCCCCCTATATGACTTTCACATCGCCCAAGGCGCCCGCATGGTGCCGTTTGCAGGGTGGGACATGCCGGTTCAATACCCAGCCGGCATCAAAGCCGAACATCTCGCCTGCCGCAGCGGCGCGGCTCTATTCGATGTGTCGCACATGGCGCAGATCGAAGTGACTGGCGACGGTGCAGACGCGCTTCTCGAACGCCTTACCCCGACAGACCTTGGGGCCATCAAGGACGGGCAGGTGCGCTATTCGCTGTTTCTTAATGAGACGGGGGGGGTTCTCGATGATCTGATGATTGCCCGTTTCGAGGGCGCTTTGCATCTTGTCGTCAATGCTGGGCGCGCCGCGCATGACATTTCCTACCTAAGGGCACATCTGAATGGCGCTGACACCCGGATGAAAGTGCATGATAAGAGGTCGCTTTTGGCGCTTCAAGGGCCAGGTGCGGCGGCAATATTAAGTGACCTCGGGCTTGATCTTGATGGGTTTGTTTTCATGGATATCAGGCACTTCATGCTTGCCGGTGTTGAATGTGTGATCACCCGGTCCGGCTATACAGGTGAAGATGGCTTCGAGATTTCCATGGCCGCCAGTGCCGCCGAAACAATCGCCCGGCTACTGGCGGCGCGTGATGATGTATTTATCTGCGGGCTTGGTGCTCGCGATACGCTTCGCATGGAGGCCGGACTTCCGCTGTGGGGGCATGAGCTGGATGAGACAATCAATCCAGTCATGGCCGGGTTGCGCTTTGCGCTATCAAAAAGGCGGCGCGAGGCAGGCGATTTCTTGGGTGCCAAACAGATTTTGCAAGATTGGGATTGTGGGCCGGAACGGACACTTGTGGGCCTACTGCCAACTGGCGGCAGGCCGGTTCGTGATGGTACCGAGCTGATGATGGATGGCAGGCCCGTTGGGAACGTCACGTCAGGCGGTTTTGCTCCCAGCCTTGATGCCCCTGCCGCCATCGGCTTCGTCGACTCACACTTGACCGAACCGGGAACCACTTTGATCGCTGCCACTCGTGGCAGAGAAACAACTGTTCATGTGGCTTGCCTACCCTTTGTTCCACATCGTTATGCTCGTGGGTCATAGACACGCACTAAGCGGCCGAAAGCGCCGGAAAATCTATAGGAGAAAAGCATGTTACGTTACTCAGAAGACCATGAATGGATCCATTTGGATGGCGATACAGGTACTGTTGGTATTTCCCCCCACGCCATAGAACAGCTGGGCGACATCGTTTTTGTCGAGCTTCCCGAAACTGGTGCCACGGTCACTAAAGGTGACGCGGTCGCAGTTTTTGAGTCGGTCAAGGCAGCATCAGACATTTATAGCCCAGCCTCCGGTGAGATCACGGCGACTAATGAAGCGATGCTTGATGATCTAACAGGCATTACTCCAGACCGGGCAAAAGAGAGCTGGCTTTTTAAAGTCAAACTCAGCGACATCAGCGAACTGGATGAGATGATGGATGAGAAAGCATACGCCACAATGATTAGTTGATGCTCGTGCGATGCGATGTCCTCTAAAATTAGACACCGTATCTCCGGCCTGGAAAGAGCAATTAGAGAAAATTGATTAAGAGCAGAGG
This sequence comes from uncultured SAR116 cluster alpha proteobacterium, assembly GCA_902547925.1. Classification (GTDB taxonomy): domain Bacteria; phylum Pseudomonadota; class Alphaproteobacteria; order Puniceispirillales; family Puniceispirillaceae; genus MED-G116. The sequence continues at coordinate 5,056 of CACCQD010000042.1, forward strand.
AATAAACCATGTCACCATTGGATAACACACACAGCATCCCAGCAGCTGCCCCCCAGGCAGAGTTTGCGGCCCGCCATATCGGCCTTAATGCCCGCGATATCAGCACAATGCTGACAAAGGTTGGCGCAAAGTCAGTTAAGGCATTGCTTGATGAGGTTATTCCGGCAAACATACTGCGTGCCAATCCGATGGATATTCCAAAGGCAATGTCAGAGGCCGAGGTGCTTGCTGACATGGCGGCATTAGCCAGCAAGAACAGCATTCAGACATCGCTGATTGGAATGGGTTATTATGGCTGCCACACGCCACCGGTCATCCAGCGCAATGTTCTTGAGAACCCAGGATGGTACACCGCCTATACCCCCTATCAGCCAGAAATTTCGCAGGGCCGTTTGGAAGCAATTCTAAATTATCAGACAGTGGTGACAGACCTCACTGGTATGGATATTGCCAATGGCTCTCTTCTTGACGAGGCAACAGCTGCAGCTGAGGCCATGGCAATGGCCTTTAGGGCACATCGTGGCAAAGGTAATATCTTTCGGATTGATCCTAATACTCATCCGCAGACAATAAATGTCCTTAAAACAAGGGCCACGCCCATCGGTATCAAACTTGAAATTTTACCTGCGGAACTTCCTTTTAAACCAGAGTGTTTTGGTGCACTGCTGAGTTACCCTGGAAGTACAGGCGAAGTACGTGACATCAAGCCAGAAATTGACGCAATTCAAGCAGCAGGGGGGATGGCAATTGTTGCCAGTGATCTTCTGGCGCTCTGTGTACTCGAATCTCCCGGGGCACTTGGTGCCGATATCGTGCTTGGCTCGGCGCAGCGTTTTGGAGTTCCCTTTGGTTTTGGTGGCCCGCACGCCGCCTTCTTTGCCACCAAGACAAAACATCAGCGCTCAATCCCTGGGCGTCTTGTTGGCGTCAGCCAGGATGCGCAAGGCCGAAAGGCCTATCGCCTTGCACTTCAGACACGTGAACAGCATATCCGTCGTGAGAGGGCTACGTCCAACATCTGCACGGCGCAGGTTCTGCTCGCAGTCATGGCAGGATTTTATGCAATTTGGCATGGGCCAGAGGGGCTAACACGCATTGCCAATCATGCCCATAACATGGCCTGTCGCTTTGCTGAGTCGATGCGGGCTGCTGGCCGTACTGTCCGCTATGATGTGTTTTTCGACACCGTTACCATCGAGGCAGTTGATGACCGAGACGCGATGATAACGTCGGCTCGCAAGGCAGGTTTCAATTTGCGCTCACTAGACCAGGCCTTCGCCGCCAGCTTTGATGAAACGACCACATCAGCACAACTTGAGAGCCTTCTGGCAGCCTTTAATGGCCATGTACCAGCAACTGAAGATGTCATATCTAGTCTGCCGCAATTATGTGTGAGGACGGCTGGCTTCATGCGACAGCCGGTTTTTCATCAATATAGGTCAGAAACCGAAATGATGCGGTATATGCGTAGCCTTGCCGATCGCGATCTGGCTCTTGATCGCTGCATGATCCCACTTGGATCCTGCACGATGAAGTTAAATGCGGCGGCCGAGATGATGCCGGTAAGCTGGCCAGAATTTGCCAACATTCATCCTTATGCCCCGGATGACCAAGCCGCCGGTTATTTAGAAATGATCGACCGATTGGAAAAACTGCTCGCCATCGCGACAGGCTATGCAGCTGTCTCGTTACAGCCAAATGCCGGCTCACAAGGAGAATTTGCAGGCTTGTTGGCAATCGCCAAATATCATGAGGCGAATGGCCAGGGCCATCGTAATATCTGCCTCATCCCTTCCTCGGCACACGGCACCAACCCAGCATCAGCAGCGATGGCAGGGATGAAGGTCGTGGTGGTAAAATGTGATTTGGATGGCAATGTGGACATGATTGACCTCCGGGCAAAAACTGACCAGCACCGGGATAATCTTGCCGCAGTCATGGTGACTTATCCCTCGACGCATGGTGTTTTTGAAGAGTCGATTGCCGAGCTGTGCGATGTCATCCATGAAGCAGGTGGTCAGGTCTATGTCGATGGGGCCAACCTTAATGCCCTTGTTGGGCATTGCGCACCGCCAGAGTTTGGAGCTGATGTCAGCCACTTAAATTTGCATAAGACCTTTTGCATTCCACATGGCGGCGGCGGCCCAGGCATTGGTCCGATCGGCGTGGCGGCGCATCTTGCGCCCTTTCTGCCAGGATCACCGCTCACCAGCGACAATGCGGTTAGCGCCGCACCCTTTGGCTCAGCCGGCATTCTGCCTATCACCTACGCTTATATCAAGATGATGGGGCCTAACGGTCTTACTAACGCTACAAGTATGGCAATTCTATCAGCAAATTACATCG
>CACCQD010000043.1 GCA_902547925.1 uncultured SAR116 cluster alpha proteobacterium
GGCTGATCACATGCAGGGCGATCCAATTCCAAAGGCGGTGCTTCCAGCACCGCCTTTTGCCGTACCAAGCTGGGTGCGGCCGGTTATCTCACTCGGTGGCAGTAATCCACTTGCCGGTGGTGTTTCCAGCTTCGATGTTGTCGACGTCGTGCAGGCTGATGACGGTGGTTATGCTGTCGGCAGGATGGATGTTGAGCATCTGCTGAATGCAGCCGATGACCGCAATCTTGCTGTGAAAATTATAGACAATCTGACAGCGCCGCGCCCGCAATTTGCGGGCCTTGCCATGACAGCTCCCGCGATCATGGGCATTTTGAACGTAACGCCCGACAGTTTCTCGGATGGTGGTCAGCACAATGGGCCTGCACTGGCGGTGACTGCTGGCAAGGCCATGGTCGCTGCGGGTGCCGGGATAATAGATATTGGCGGCGAGTCAACACGCCCGGGGGCCGCACCGATCTCCCGCAATCAGGAATTGGCAAGGGTGCTGCCACCGTTGACCGGATTGAGGCAATGTGGTGCCGTGCTGTCGATTGACACCCGTCACGCTGAGGTGATGGACCGTGCTGCCGCTGCGGGCGCGGGTATCATCAACGATGTTGCTGGACTTCGTGGCGAGGGCGCTCTTGAGGCGGCGTCACGGACGGGCTGTCATGTTGTCATTATGCACATGCGGGGAACGCCTGAGACGATGCAGGATGACCCGCAATATGGGTTTGCTCCAGTCGATATCTACAAATTTTTGGAAAGCCGGATTGGGGCGGCAGTGCAAGCTGGGATCCCGAAGGAAAAAATCAGCGTTGACCCTGGTTTTGGTTTTGGCAAGGCGGTCTATCATAATCTGCAGCTGTTGAACTGGCTGGCGATGCTGCATGGACTCGGGGTGCCATTACTGTTTGGTGCCAGCCGGAAATCAAGCATTGCAAAACTCGCGTCTGGCGAGCCGGCTGATCAGCGCCTCCCCGGATCTCTGGGGTTGGCCATGGCCGCCGCCCGGCAAGGTGCGCAGATGTTGCGGGTGCATGATGTTGCTGAGACCGCACAGGCACTCGCGATTGAGCGTGCGCTCCTATTGGGAGCGGAGTGATGATCGTTCAAAGTGGTGGCGCGTCTGCCTGTGAATGGACTTGTGAAGTTAGCGACGGCTGCCCTATTATTGTGAACAACATTCGGTAACGGCTAGAGTCTCTAGGGGAACGGGCAGAAATATGGCAGGACTTTTCGGCACAGACGGCGTGCGTGCCCGCATCAATACTGGCCCGATGACCGCCGAGGCTGTTGTCAGGCTTGCGCTTGCTGCGGGTCGCTGGTTTGTTGACAATAATAGGGAAGGTCGTGTTGGCCGACCAAAGGTTGTGATTGGCAAGGATACGCGCCTGTCTGGCTATATGCTTGAATCTGCTCTTGTGGCGGGCTTCACCTCGATTGGCATGGATTGCCGCCTTTTGGGACCTCTGCCAACACCGGCTGTGGCGTATCTGACAAATTCACTGCGGGCCGATGTTGGGGTGATGATTTCCGCCAGCCACAATCCGCATCATGACAATGGAATCAAATTGTTTGGCCCTGATGGTTACAAGCTTGATGATGAGATCGAGATTGCGATCTCCGAGCTGGCCTCAGGATCAATCGCGCTTGCGGATGCGCCCAATGTTGGCCGTGCCAGACGGATGCTGGACTCGGTTGGCCGCTACGTTGAATTTGCCAAATCATCCTTTCCTGACGATCTGCGTCTTGATGGTATGAAGATCGTGGTTGATTGCGCCAATGGTGCCGCCTACCGGAGTGCTCCTGATGCCCTTAGCGATTTCGGCGCTGAGGTGATCCCGCTGTTTAACGAGCCCGATGGCTATAACATCAATGAGGGTTGCGGCGCTGTTTACCCTGAGGTGATGGCAGCGGCCGTGGTTAGGTATGGTGCGGCGGTGGGCATTGCACTTGATGGTGATGCTGATCGCTTGACTCTTGCTGATGAAACCGGTCATGTGCTTGATGGAGACCAGACTCTGGCGTGCCTTGCTGTTGCGATGAAGGCAGCGGGCACGCTGACCGGTGATGGTGTTGTTGGCACGATTATGAGCAACCGGGCATTTGCGAGCTACCTTAAGGGCCATGGCCTGGCCCTGCACAGAGCGCGTGTTGGAGATCGCTACATTCTCGAGATGATGCGCCAGACCGGGATCAATCTTGGTGGTGAACAATCTGGCCATATCCTGATGACTTCGCTTGGCACATCGGGCGATGGTCTCGTCGCCGCGCTGCAGATGCTGGCCTTGCTCAAACGCAGCGAGCAACCGGCCAGCCAAGTGTTCAATGCCTTCACCCCGTCACCACAAAAGCTGGAAAATTTGCGAGGGCTGGACCCTATCCTTCTAAAGGATGAAGCAGTGAAAGCTGACCTCGGCAGAATTGAGACAAAGCTTGGCGATGCGGGCCGGATTCTGGTGCGCCCGTCAGGCACCGAGGCGCTGATCCGGGTGATGGTCGAGGCGGATGACGATGCGGTGCTCGAGGCAACGATGGCTGAAATAATTTTGCGTCTGCAAAAAGAGGTGGCGTAAAATAAAATAAAATCAATATGATAACATAAGAGAAAAATCTTTCTTTCCATCTGTCTGTCGGGTGGTTGACAATTTTTGTCGGTCGTGTGCACTCTCACCTCGGGTCGTCATCCCCCAACGGATGGCCATATTTCTGACGAGGGTGCAATGTCTCCTGACGCCAAACCGGCCAAAAAGCCGGTATCCACGCTGTTTTCAACCGGGCCAACGCGCAAACGGCCAGGATGGTCGCCTGCAGCCCTCGATGATGCGGCGCTGGGGCGCTCTCACCGCGCCGCCGGACCTAAAGCTAGAATCCAGACCTGTATTTCCAAAATTCATTCAGTTCTTGAGCTGCCAGATGATTATGTCGTTGGCATCGTGCCCGCATCAGACACGGGCGCGGTCGAGATGGCGATGTGGTCGCTACTTGGTGCGCGTGGTGTCGATGTTTTGGCCTGGGATGCTTTTGGCCGCCTTTGGGTTGCCGATGCCGTCACCCAGTTGCCGCTGGAAAATGTCACCACCCATGTTGCTGATTACGGTCATTTGCCCGATTTGTCAGCGGTTAATTTCGATAATGATGTGGTATTCACCTGGAATGGCACTGCCGCCGGGGTTCGCGTCCCGGATGGTGACTGGATCCCAGATGATCGGGCTGGCCTGACGATTGCCGATTCCACCTCGGCCTGTTTTGCCATGGATATTCCATGGAAAAAGCTGGATGTGGTGACTTTCAGCTTTCAGAAATCACTCGGTGGTGAGGGCGGTCACGGGGTGATCATCCTGTCACCGCGTGCTGTTAAGAGGGTCAATAGCTACACCCCGCCATGGCCAGTGCCAAAAATTCTGTCACTTGCCAAGGAGTGCAAACTCGAAGCCGGGCATTTCCTCATAGAGCGGTGTGCAGGCCGCCTGCGCACCCGCATCAGAGGGAAAATGATCAAGCCGGGTGCCATGCAGATCATAGCCGATACAGATTTTCAGCGCGTCAAAGCCATCTAATACATCGAGCTTGGTCAGCGCCATACCGGTGATGCCAGCCACCGCATTTGCCTGGCGCACCATCACCGCATCAAACCAGCCGCAACGGCGCTTGCGTCCTGTCACCGTTCCAAATTCTCGCCCGCGTTCACCCATTCGCTCCCCATCATCACCGAAAGGGGCCGCTGCCGACGCGGGTGGTGTAAGCCTTGGTAATGCCAAGGACAAAGCCAATGGTTGTCGGGCCTGTACCGGACCCGGTTGCCGCTTGTCCGGCAACGGTGTTTGATGAGGTAACAAACGGATAGGTGCCATGGTCTATATCCAGCATCACACCCTGCGCTCCCTCGAACAAGACACGCTTGTTGTTCGCCCGGGCATCCGCCAGCAATTGCCAGCTCTGGCCGGAAAATGTCAGCAATTCATCGCGCATCGCGATCAGGTCGGCGTGCATCAGGTCGGCATTGGCCAACGCATGCCCGACTGCCGCCAGCCAGACATTATGATGTGCCGCGATTGCCACAAGTTTCTCAGCCAGCGTGTCGGGGCTCGCCAGATCGCCAAGCCGCACAGCGCGGCGCGCCACCTTATCCTCATAGGCAGGGCCAATGCCGCGGCCGGTGGTGCCGATCATGGCATCACCCCTTGCGGCCTCGCGGGCGGCGTCAATTGCCTGATGCACCGGCAATATCAGGGCAACCGAGTCCGAAACAAGCAAAGTGTCCGGCGTAATCTTTACCCCTTGCGAGCGCAGCAGCTTGATCTCAGACAGCAGATGTGCAGGGTCGAGAACCACGCCATTGCCGATAACCGATCGCTTGCCAGGCCGCACAATGCCTGAGGGAAGTAACGACAATTTGTATTCCACACCATCGATGACCAGCGTGTGGCCGGCATTGTGCCCCCCTTGAAAGCGCACCACCACATCGGCCCGGCTCGACAACCAGTCAACGATCTTGCCCTTGCCCTCATCGCCCCACTGGGCGCCGATCACGGCTACATTTGTCATGGATTCTCCTGTGGTTGATGATGATCAGACAGCACGGCAGACATTTTGCAAACAAACCTCCTGCAAACAGACCGCCTGCAAACAGACCGCCTGCAAACGGCCACCTCAAAACGCGCCGGACGATACCCAAAAAAGGCGGCTACCGCAAGCGGTGACGCCTGATTTGCTGCTGGTCGCAGAGCTATGCTGACTGGCTGAAACGCAGGAAATCTGCGCGCACCACTTGTCTCAACCCACGCAGTTCCTGCAGCGTCTCAACGTCCATCCCACCATCAATCTCGACAAGAGCAATGGCCTCCCCACCGGCCTGTTTACGGCCCAGATGAAAAGTCGCGATATTGATACCGTGCGCGCCGCACAGGCTACCAAGATCGCCAATGAAGCCGGGCTTGTCATAATTACGCAGATATAAAAGATTGTCCGGAAAATCAGACTCGACAGGAATGTGCTGGACCTCAACAATCCGGGCCTTGTCACCGCCAACCAGCGTGCCGGCAATCGTCCGCTCGCCACCACCATGACTCACAGTCACCCGCAAAAGCGTCTCATAGTCACAGCGCCGATCATGGCGAATGGTGGAAACGGCTATGCCATTGGCGCTGGCGGTTGCCGCAGCATTGACCATATTCACCGACTCCATCGCCGAGCCAAGCAGGCCTGCGAGGGTCGAGGCTACGACAGGGTCCGGGTTGAGCGTTGCCGCCTTGCCATCAAACTCAATGCTGACGGTGGCCAGACCACCGCTGTCCACCTGTCCCAGAAATTCGCCAAGTTTGCGCCCAAGCGACATGTAAGGGCGCAGGATCGGCGCTTCCTCTGCACTGACCGAGGCCATATTGAGGGCATTTGTCACGGCGCCATTAATCAGAAAGTCGGCCATCTGTTCAGCTACCTGCAGGGCAACCTTTTCCTGTGCCTCAATCGTACTGGCGCCAAGATGCGGCGTTGCAATGACATTGTCCATGCCGAACAGGAGGTTTTCAGTTGCAGGTTCACTGGCAAACACATCCAGCGCTGCGCCGGCGACATGCCCGGTTGAAAGCGCCGCGGCCAGCGCAACCTCGTCAATCAACCCACCGCGCGCGCAATTGATGATCCGCACCCCAGCTTTGGTCTTATTCAGCGCATCAGCTGAAATGATGTTGCGTGTCGCATCGGTCAGCGGCGTGTGCAGGGTGATGAAATCAGCCCGCGCCAGCAAGTCAGCTAGCTCGACCTTTTCGATGCCGCTGCGCTTCGCATTTTCAGGTGTCAAGTATGGGTCGAAACCAACAACCCGCATTTTCAGCCCTTGCGCACGGTCAGCGACAATCGCACCGATATTGCCGCAGCCAATGATGCCAAGCACCTTGCTAGTGATCTCGGTTCCCATGAATCTGGATTTTTCCCATTTGCCAGCCTGTGTCGAGGCGTTGGCCGCAGGGATCTGGCGTGCAAGTGACAACATCATGGTAATCGCATGTTCAGCCGTTGTGACCGCATTGCCATAGGGGGTATTCATCACCACAACACCCTTTGCCGTCGCCGCTGGAATATTGACATTATCAACGCCAATGCCGGCCCGGCCAACAACCTTCAAATTTGTTGCAGCGGCGAGGATTTCCGCCGTTACCTTGGTCGCCGAGCGAATGGCCAGCCCTTCGTAATCACCGATGATGGCGGCCAATTCATCCGAGCTGAGGCCAGTTTTAACATCCACGTCAACGCCGCGTTCCTGCAGAATTTCTGGTGTACGCGAGCTCAATTTGTCACTGATCAGTAGTTTTGGCACGA
>CACCQD010000044.1 GCA_902547925.1 uncultured SAR116 cluster alpha proteobacterium
GGGGGGAATGCTGTTTGGTGCAATACCAGGTGTGAGCATGCTCACGCTGGCGGCCATTCTGTTGCCATTCACCGCCAGCCTTACGCCTGCGCAGGGCGTGATGCTTTTTGCTGTAATCTACTGTACTGGCACTTATGGTGGTGCCATTACGGCAATTCTGTTCAACATCCCGGGGGCGCCCGAAAACGCACCGACGGCGTTTGACGGCTATCCGATGACACGTCAAGGCAAATCGGGAAAGGCAGTTGGGGCGGCTGTTCTCTGTTCGGCAATTGGGGGTGTGGCATCAGCACTTGTGATGATGGCGGCTACCGAACCGCTTGCCAATTGGGCCATTCGTAATATCGGGCCACCGGAGATATTTGCTTTGGTGTTTTTTGGTTTGGCGGTTGCTTCGTCGGTGGGGGGACGTTCAATCTGGAAGGGTTGGATGTCGGTACTTCTAGGTCTGATTATCGCAACAATAGGCCAAGATCCCGTAGGCGGCATCAACCGTTATAATTTTGGATTTACAGATCTTGCCGCCGGCATCGCCTTTGTGCCGGCCATTCTGGGATTCTTTGCCGTGTCTGAGATTTTCGTGCAGGCGGAAAAGAAGGCTACTGGCAAGTTTGACGCGCCCAAAGTAGGCATGTCATTTCCTTCATTTCTGGAAATATGGGCGCACAGGATCGCTGTTGTTCGCTCAATTCTGGTTGGTTTTTTCTGTGGCATTCTGCCAGGCATTGGCGCCACTCTGGCTGCCTTCATGGGCTATGGCGAAGCTGTGCGCTGGTCCCGCGACAAGGAGGGCTTCGGCAAGGGTAAGCTTGAAGGCGTGATTTCATCCGAGACCGCCAATAATGCGGCAACCGGCGCAGCGATGATACCACTGCTGGCACTTGGTCTTCCGGGTGGCGCGCTTACTGCAATGATGGTTGCGGTTTTCCAGATGCACGATCTTGAGCCGGGCCCCCTGGTTTTTTACAATTCGCCTGAGTTGATCTGGATTGTTTTTGCAGCAATGTTCTATGCCAATCTCTCAATTCTTTTTATTGGATTGGTTGAAACCAAGACCATCCTCTATCTGCTGAAGATCCCGTTCCAGTTTCTGGCACCGATGATTTTGCTTCTGGCGTCAATTGGGTCCTATATTGGTCGCGGTCTGGTACTGGACGTCATTGTCATGTTTGGGGCAGGTATTATTGGATTTCTGCTGAGACGCTCAGGATATTCCATACCCGGCATTGTGCTTGGTATCATCCTTGGCAAAATTGGTGAGCAGAATTTCGCCCAGGGGATGCAGATGGTTCATTATGATTTGGGCACCTATTTCTCGCGACCAATCTGTTTGATTCTGATTGTTGCTGGCGCACTAACCTTGTTTGCAGGCATTTATAAGGCTGTCGGCTCTTCGAGGAGCACTGCTAGTCAATAATCCGGCAGAAACCAGAGGCATAAAATGACGGATATGAGTGAGATTGCTGCCATTGACGAAATGGTAGTAAAAGCGCGTGTGGCGCAGAACGCATATGAGGCCAAAGGCTCACAGGGGTTGTTTGACAGTGCCTGTCAGGCGGTGGCTTGGGTACTGATTGAGCCGGCGCGAAATAAAATGCTGGCCGAAATGGCTGTGGCGGAGACGGGCCTTGGCCGGGTTGAGGACAAAATCCGAAAAAATCATAACAAGACACTGGGCCTGATGCGTGACCTCAAGGATGTAACGAGCTTTGGTCACCTCGGTGATGATGAGGTGACTGGTCTTTCATCCTATCTGCGCCCCAAAGGCGTTATAGCTGCCATTGTTCCGTCAACGAATCCGCTGGCAACACCGGTTAACAATATCATTAATGCTCTAAAGACAGGTAATGCGATTATCTTGGCGCCCTCGCCGAAGGGAGTGAAGCCACTGACAACCATGCTTACTTATATCCATCGGGCACTTGGCCAGTTGGGTCTGCCGGACAATCTTGTGCAGATGGTTTCAGCACCACCCTCACCTACCAAGACCGAACGGCTGATGAAATTGTCTGATCTTGTTGTCGTCACAGGATCGCAGAACAATGTGCGTGCTGGTTATGAGTCAGGAACGCCGGCCATTGGCGTTGGTGCGGGCAATGTTGTGACCATCATTGATGAAACAGCCGATATCGCGGCAGCGGCAAAAAAAATTGCCGCCTCCAAAACGTTTGACAATGCCACATCATGCTCGTCCGAGAATTCAGTGATTGCTATTGACGCCGTTTATGATGAGGTCGTTGCAGCCCTCGCAGGGGCGGGGGGATTATTGCTCAACACCGCACAGGTGGAGCGCCTTGAAAAGCTGCATTGGCATGATGGCAAAATGACAACAACTCTGCTGGCGCAGGACATCGACATGGTTCTTGGGGAAATGGGTATGTTGGAAGATGCGCCGCCCGCCACCCAGTTTCTTGTCGCGCCACAGAGTGAAATTGGCTCGGAGCACCCGATGACTGGTGAAAAGATGGCGCGCTTTCTGGCGCTTCACCGGGCGTCTGATTTCAATGATGCTTTGGCCAAGGCTGTCGCCATTCAGAGTATTCAGGGAGCTGGTCACTCGCTTGGTTTGCACTCAACCGACGATAGCCGAGCACATCGTCTTGCAATGGAGGCCAAGACATGCCGCGTCATCGTCAATCAGGCCCATTGCTTCGCTACGGGTGGGTTCTTCAACAATGGGCTGCCCTTTTCGCTGACCATGGGGTGCGGCAGCTGGGGCGGCAACTCGATTGATGACAACCTGAACTGGCGGCATTTTGTCAATCGGGTGAATGTGGTTCGTGTTGTGCCCGAGCACCGTCCTGAGCTTGATGAAATTTTTGGTGACTATTGGGATAGGTTCGGTAAATGACATCGACAATCACTGGCCAGATTGATGCCAACGCGTCCTCCAACCCGGATAATATCTGGCTGACCTCACCAGACACGGCACAGACGGTCGCATGGCATGAGGTGGCGCATCGGGCCCGTGACATCGCTTGCCACCTCGATGCCCTTGATTTGCCCGCGGGCGCACCAATTGCTGTTGCTGCGCAGAATTCAATTGGCTCTTGCCTTACATTTGCGGGCATTACCTATGGAGGCTATCTGGCAACACCGCTTAATCTGGTGGCCGGCGTGAAGGTTCTGAATTACGTGATCAACCATTCAGGTGTCACAGTCATTCTTGTCTCTGATGATCATCGCGCACTCATAGAAGAGGCAATCAGCAGCTTGGATCGGGCCATCACCCTGATCCATCTGGATACCGCGAATGGCCCAGAATGGCCGATGGATGCGCAGCCTGATGCTGCGCCGCGCTATGTGCCGCTGGCCGAGACTGCTGGGTTGCTAATGTATACTTCGGGCACCACAGGCAATCCCAAAGGGGTGATTCTGTCACATGGAAACCTGTTGGCGGCTGGTAACAATGTCGTCATTGGCCATGATATCACCGCTGCGGATATTGGCATGTGTGTACTGCCCATCTATCACATCAATGGATTATGCGTGACTGTCATGGGAACGCTGGCCTCGGCTTCAGGGTTGGTGATCCCATATCGATTTTCTGTGAGTGGATTCTGGCAGCAGGTTGAAGCGAACAATGTCACCTGGTTCAGTGCTGTGCCAACATTATTCGCTTATCTGCTTAATGACGAGGTGCCCGTCACCATTGACCGGGACCGCCTCCGCTTTGCAAGATCGGCATCGGCACCATTATCACCGGAGATTCACCGCCAATTTGAAAAAAAGTTTGGCATTCCGATTATCGAAACCATGGGCCTTACCGAAACAGGTGCTCAAATTCTCTCAAACCCGATGCCACCCGCCTCCCGGAAAATAGGCTCCCCAGGTGTTGCTGTTGGTAATGAGATCATGATTGGTGATGAGAACCAGCAGCAAATCCCGGTAAACAAAACAGGTGAAATTCTGGTGCGTGGTGACAATGTCATGCAGGGTTATCTAGACCAACCAGAGGAAACCGCGAAGACGATTACGCCTGCGGGGTGGTTGCGAACGGGTGACCTTGGCCACATTGATGAGGATGGGTTTGTCTTTGTTACCGGCCGGATCAAGGAGCTCATCATCAAGGGCGGGGAGAATATTGCACCGCGTGAAGTTGATGAGGTGCTGCTTGAGCACGAGGCGGTGCTGGAAGCGGCGGCATTCGCGGTGCCATGTGTCAATTATGGACAAAGTGTTGAGGCTGGTATCCGGTTGAAACCCGGACATGATGTGAGTGAAGTTGAATTGGCCGCTCATTGTGTTGCGAGACTCGGCAAATTCAAATCGCCTGACGTCATTCATGTTCTGCGGGATTTGCCAAAAGGTCCGTCTGGCAAGGTTCAACGATTGAAATTGTTTGATCTGGTGCATGGCAATGGCTGACAGACCTGTTCAATCAACGGGATGAATATGCCGATGCCTTTGTCATTTTTGCCATCGCTCGACCCGCTCGTCATTTCTGCAATCCTGCTGATTTTTTTGTTTTCCGGGTTGGTTAAGGGGTTCCTTGGCATTGGGTTGCCAACGGCAGCGATGGCATTCCTGACTCTGGTGATGGAGCCTACAGAGGCCATATCGCTGCTGACCATACCGATCATTGTCACCAATTTCTTTCAGTTCACGCGATCTAGAGAGCGGTTGCAGACGGCGAGAAAATACAAATATTTCGCGCTCGCGATAATGGTCAGCATCTTTATCACCTCATGGAACATTACGGCCTTCCCAACGGGCGTTCTTACCGGCGCTATTGGGTTAGCCATGGTCATTTTTTCCGCAAATCTGCTGTTTGGCCTCTCGTTACCAATTGGTCCTGGCTTGCGCTGGCAGCTTGGCGTGGGTGTTCTCTCTGGCTTTTTGGGCGGGTTGAGTTCGATCTGGTCGCCACCTGTGGCGATGTATTTGATGGCGCGCGATACGCCAAAGGAAGAATTTATTGCTGCAACCGGGTTTCTGTTTCTTGCCGGCTGTTTACCCTTGGCATTTGGTTTGTATCTATCGGGAGTTCTAACGCCGGTCACGGCAATCAAGTCACTGTTGGGTCTCGTTGTTGTTTTGCTTGGGTTTCGAATTGGCGAATTGTTGCGCGGCCGCGTGTCCCAGGAGCTTTTTCGTAAATTCGTTCTGATGGCCTTTTTGGTGATGGGTGTACGGCTGATTTTTGCCGGCATTTTCTAGGCGCTGTCCGCTCTCAACCAAGACTGTCTCCGGCCTTGATCCGTATGCGCGTTGTGATCATTCGCAGATACTGCTTTTGCAGGTCAGCCGCATCGGCTGGCTGTAACAACGCGGGTTCGTGAAGTGCTTTCATCCACAATCCATCGAGCAAAGCAATGAAACCGCTACTGACAGCATCAAGCGTCCGCGCACTCACGAGCTGACGCAATTCGCCACGCACAGCAGACAGCAGTTGACTCTGATAAGTACCATATGTGGCTTTAAGTATCTTGGAATCATAGGTTGCGTGATGCATGTCGCGGCAAAGTCGTTTCATCTCTGGCGTAAACAATTCATCCCGGAAATGGGTGCTAATCAGAATGTGCAATCGGTCCAGTGGGTCTGCATGCTGTTGAAGATGCTCTTTGGCGATGGTACGACAACGACGAAGAATTTGCCGTAATACCGCATCGAGAAGTAATGTTCTATCAGGAAAATAGTGGGGCAGAAGGCTGGGAGACAGGCCTGCTTCCATCGCAATGCGGGCATTCGAAATACCTGTAAGTCCGTCCTGCAAAATCACCTTGATGGCTGCATTGATAAATTGCTGTCGGCGAATGCCGCGCATCCCCTTTTTTGGCATTCTTGTTTCCTCCATCCGAAAGACCATCATATTTTTATTGTTGTTGTCAACAATAAAAATATGATGGATGCGATGATGATCTTCAAAATTAAGTGCGTTTTTGACGGTTCCTGATGGAAAGACCTCATTTTTTAGCTATGCTTTCAGCTGGTATTTTTGTTGCATCTATTCCACGCAAAACGAAAAAAACATCAACCGGAAATAAGGTGTAGCATGAACCCGCTAACTGGAACCGCGATGAGCAAAAAATTTGCGCCAATGCGTGATGTCAGCAAGACACTTCAGATCCGTTGGTACCGTTGTCCCGTCGACAAGAAACTATTACGCGAACTGATGACGCCCGATGACAGTCGTGGGCTGTTTTTGGCGCTCGGCCATCTTGGCCTGTGGGCAGCATCTGGGGCCGCTGCCTTTTATTTGTTTCTGCAGCAGCTATGGCTGCCGTTTGCCGTGGTGTTATTTTGTCATGGGACAATT
>CACCQD010000045.1 GCA_902547925.1 uncultured SAR116 cluster alpha proteobacterium
TCGCGGCAATGCAGATGACCATGCCCACTTCCTGCGCGAGCTTGGTAATGTCATGGCTGTGAGCTCTGGCATCCGCCGGGCAGGGGCTGCGGCGCTGGACCTCGCCTGGGTTGCGGCAGGCCGCTATGACGGGTTCTGGGAACGCGGTTTGTCAAAATGGGACATTGCTGCCGGCATTCTGCTGGTTCGCGAGGCAGGAGGCTTTGTTTCCGACTTTGCATCCCGCGACAAAGCACTGGAGAGTGGTGACATTGTTGCCGCAAACCCGGCCATCCATGCCGAATTGCTGAAAACCCTGCGTAAATAGCGGCATTCCCTTGTCGGAACCACGTAGGTGGCTAAACCCATTTTTGAGGTGGTAACATCACCTCGGTTACCAAAGTCACCTGATCATATTTGCCCAGCTACGCTCCTGGCGATTTCACCCTATGCCAGCGGCCATATTCCTGCCATTCTTCTGAATATAATTCCACAGACGCCCGTTAACAGGGTCGAATGTGTAAAGGAGCCTGGCAGATTATGACCAACCCTCGCCGTTACCTTGTTCGGATGATCATCTTTCTGGCCATCGTTGCCAGTATTGCCGCACTGCTCTGGACACCGCTGCACAATGCCTTCATGGGCAACCCGGCGTTGAACGGCGTCATTCTTGGTGCCCTGCTTCTTGGCATCATCTACATCACCCGCCAAACCCTCCGCCTGTCGCCGGAACAGCGATGGCTGGTTGGCGTGCAGAAAAATGGCAAACTCAAACAGCCAAATGCCAAGCCAGTACTTTTGGCAACCGTCTACGCCATGCTGGCTGACCAAAATCAGGGTGAACATCTGTCGGCGCTATCCCTGCGGTCGGTGCTGGATGGCGTTGCAGCGCGGCTGGATGAGGGCCGCGAGATTTCCCGCTACATGATTGGTTTGCTCGTTTTCCTTGGTCTTCTGGGTACATTTTGGGGGCTGCTGCAGACCATCGGTGCCGTTGGTCTGGTAGTTGGCTCACTTGACGCTGACAGCACTAATTTCGACACGATGATGACACAGCTTCGCAATGGGCTTGACGCACCTCTGTCAGGTATGGCAACTGCCTTTTCCTCCTCGCTGTTCGGACTTGCAGGCTCGCTGGTGCTCGGCTTCCTGGATTTGCAGCTGGGACAGGCGATGGGGCGGTTTTTCAACGAGCTTGAAGACTGGCTGTCAGCTTTTGCCAAATTCAACGAGGGTGGTGCCAAGACCGATGGGGTCAGCACCAGCGCTTTGGCATCAGGAATGAGCGAAGAGGCCGCACGCGCGCTGCTGTCGCTCTCGCACTCAATTGCTGCCGGCGAGGAGTCACGCGCCCAGACGGTGGCACAGATGAGCACGATGAACACCGCGCTTGCCAGCTTGAACGAAGCAATGGCGGATGACCGGCGATTGCGGGAACAATTGGCGCAGCTTAACGCAAACATTCTCCAGCTTTCAGCAGATCTGCAGCGCGATCGCACACAGCAAACCAGCATCGTTGCGAGTGAATTGCGAGCTCTGTCTTTGTCGATTGCCAAACTGATCAGCGAAAAATCTGCGCCACGTCCAGCACCGCGCGCTTCAGAGGATTCCTGATCCATGGCATTGGCACGCCTAGGCAGCAACCGTCGCAGTGAGAGCTATACCTGGCCGGGTTTTGTCGATGCGCTAGCCACATTGCTGATGGTAATCATCTTTGTTTTGATGGTCTTTGTCCTGATTCAGGTTAATCTCGCCTACCGTGTTTCAGGGCAGGATGCGACTCTTGGCGAGATGCGCCAACAGCTTGTCAGCCTAACCGAACTGCTTAACCTTGAGCGAAAAGTCAGTTCCGATCTAGCCGCTGATTTGGCGCAGATCTCTGGAGAACTTGAGGTCACCACGACGGAACGCGACGATATTCTGGCACAACTGGCAAACGCCACAGACGCGCTGGCCACAAGCACCGCAGAAAATGCGGTGCTAAGTGAAAAACAGGAAGCCACATTGGCGGCGCTTGAGGCAGCTAGATTGCGTCTTGAGGAACGGCTGGCAGCACTGACTGCGGCCGAGCAAAATCTTGCCAAGGCCAACACCAAACTTGCTGCGTCCGAGACCAGTCTTGCTTCCACTGAGTCAAGTCTGGCGAAAGCACTGGAAAAACTGGCGCAGACACAACAAGAGAATGACGAGGCAAATAAACGGGCGGACAGCCTCGCTGCAGAAAACGCCGCCTCGCGGACAGAAATCCTTCAGATGACAAAGGCCACAACAGCGCTGCGGCAACGAATTGAAGAATTGACCACATTGCTTGGCGATCTGGAAGCACAGGCAACACGTGATAAGGTAGCGATCGCCAGCCTCGGAAAATCACTGAACAACGCGCTCGCCAACAAAGTGCAGGAGTTACAACGTTTCCGCTCAGAGTTCTTTGGGCGCCTGCGCGAGGTGCTAAGCGGGCGTGACGAGGTGCAAATCGTTGGCGACCGCTTTGTCTTCCAGTCAGAAGTCCTGTTCGACCGGGGACAGGCCAATATCGGAAATAGTGGTGAAGAGCAGTTGCAGAAACTGGCTGTTACGCTGGCCGATATCGCCACCAAGATTCCCGATGACATCAACTGGGTGCTGCAGGTGGAGGGACACACCGACGACATTCCGATACGCGCCGGCCGATTTGCGGATAATTGGGATCTCTCGACTGAACGGGCGCTGTCCGTTGTCCGTTTTCTAGCAAGTCAGGGCGTTCCTGCAAACAGACTTGCAGCAACTGGATATGGCGAGTTCCAACCACTTGCTTCAGGCGGCACCGATGATGCCCAACGGCGCAACCGACGTATTGAACTGAAAATCACCCAGCGCGTGGTGGCGCAGTGACCGGCATCACCTGGCCACAGCGTGCCATGCAAACATCAATAAGGCGTGAGTACCTAGCAATCATGTGATCTGACGTCAGAGTTTTCTTTACACTCTTTCGAATAATCCTTTCTGGTTATGCTTTCTGCCAGATACACAATGATCATCCTGCTGTCGTCACTTTGTCTTGTGAAAACACCTGAAGCTTTTACATGCTAGCAAACCGACAGGATGAGAAGGCAAAGAGCTGTTGGATCGATCAGCCTGATCTTATGTATAGCTGGCGTCTTGACATACCCTTGCGTGAACCAGAATTCACACATCAGCAGGTTAGATATGTGCCAAAGGCCCCATTGCCGAAAGGACCGGTGAGCATCCCTTTGCCCGAAGCACCGGCAATGGATCACAAACCGGCAATGGACCACAAACCGACAAAGGCCCCGCAACCGAATGAGCCGGTAAAGCCCGAGGAAGAGGCATTGCCAAAATTGTGGCTGCAAATCGACACCACAGTTACTGATGTGTACGAGGCGGGCCTGATTATCAGACAGATAACCCAGCTTCACAATCCACTCTCAGAAGAGGGAGACGCAGGCTGGCAAATGCTGCACGATGTTAGTGCCGGTTGGGCGGTCCACCATCGGGCAATTTGGGAAATGCCCACGACTACGCCGTAAATATCATCAGCATTCGAGAGCCAGACCAACATCGAGATGCAAAGCCTGTTCACGCCCCAATCGGCAGCCCAGATGTTTTCTGGCGCCGGAACCATGTGGTTCTCACCTGCTTTTCAGGAAGGTGGCATCAGCAATATCGAGCTTTACTCAGATAACAACGTGCAAATAATTGGCGATATGGCTTTTTTAACAGATGAACCCCTCAGCGGGGTGTTCCTTGACCGTGTGGCGTCATTGTCGCTCAGTCGGGGCGATGAACAGGGAATTTGGCATACCAGCATTGCCTTTACATTTCAGAACGATGATGAAATCACTACGGTCAGGGACGCCCTTGCCGGCATCAGCGAGGATGAGCCAGCCGCGCTTATCGGCTATTTTTCCTCTGACCCTGAATAGAATTTACCTCCAGGAACGGAGAATTGCAGGTCAGCAAGGTTGCGATAGAGGGGCGATTCATGCATCAGTTCCTCATGTGTCCCGCAGCCGGTGATCTCACCTTGCTCCATCAGCAGAATGCGGTCTGCCCTGATGACCGTCGCGAGGCGATGCGCAATCACAATTGTTGTCCTGTTGCGCATCAGATTTTCCAGCGCCGCCTGGACATCTGCTTCCGACTGGGCGTCAAGCGCACTTGTCGCCTCATCAAGAAGTAGCAAACGCGGGTTGCGTAAAATAGCCCTGGCGATGGCAACACGTTGCCGTTGGCCGCCAGACAGGCGAACACCCTTTTCACCAACCGGCGTGTCATAGCCCTGGCTGAGCGCAGCGATGAACTCATGCGCCTCTGCCTGTTTTGCCGCGCTGATGATGTCTTCGTCTGGCGCATCTGGCCGGCCAAAGGCCAGATTTTCACGAATTGTGGCCGAAAACAACGCAGGTTCCTGCGGCACGAGGGCGATATGCCCCCTTAAATCAGCCAGTGCGAGATCGCGCAAATCAGTATCACCAACGCGAATAACGCCAGCATCCGGGTCATAGAAGCGCAAAAGCAGATGAAACAAAGTTGATTTGCCAGCGCCGCTGGGGCCCACCAGAGCAATTCGTTGTCCTGAATCAACGGTAAAATCCACAGCCCTAACTGCGGGCCTTTCGGCACCAGCAGGATAGGCAAAGCTGACATTCTCAAAGCTGACATTCTCAAAGCTGCGTATGTTTGCTCCCTCACCCACCATCCTTTCCGGCTTTGCCGGTTCGTCCAAGGTCTCGTCTGTTGCAAGAAGCTGGGCGATACGGTCTGCCGCACCAGCTGCCCGTTGCAGATCGCCAGCTAGCTCCGACAGAAAGCCGGTCGAGCTCGCAACCAAAAAAGCGTAAAAGACAAAAGATGACAGATCACCAGCACTGATCCGGCCTGCGAGAAGGTCCTGACCACCAATCCACAAAATCACCGAAATACCAGCAAAAACCATAAAAATCAGAATGCCGCTGAGCCAACCACGAAGACGCACCCGCGACAGAGCAGCCGCCAAACTCGCATCAACTGAACTCTCAAAATGCTGACGCACATAAGCCTCACGGCCAAAGGACTGGACGGTACGGATCGCGCTCACCGTTTCCTCGGCCTGAACTGCCACATCAGCAAGCCTGTCCTGCGCAAGACGTGATGCTGTCCTCAACCGCCGGCCAATAAAAATCAGCGGCAGGACAACAACGGGCACAACAACAAGCACGACCAGCGACATTTTCAGGCTCGACAACACCACCATTACCAGCCCACCAATGAGCAGAATCACATTGCGCGCCGCCATTGACAGGGTCGAGGTCATAACCGTCTGCACAATCGCCGTGTCAGTTGTGATCCGTGCCAACACATCTCCTGTCCGGGCTGTTTCAAACCAACCCGCGGAAAGTTTAAGCAGATGCGCAAACCCGGCGCGCCTTACATCTGCAAGCACCATCTCGCCAATCTGGTTGACCAGAGTCGTCCGCAAAAAACTACCAACGGCAAGCAGT
Organism: uncultured SAR116 cluster alpha proteobacterium; assembly: GCA_902547925.1. Taxonomy (GTDB): domain Bacteria; phylum Pseudomonadota; class Alphaproteobacteria; order Puniceispirillales; family Puniceispirillaceae; genus MED-G116. Next base: position 5,460 of record CACCQD010000045.1, read on the forward strand.
AGAGCGATCACTGCCGTTCCCATTACAGCCCGGTCAAGCAGCGCCGGGTCTTGCTTGCCAAGCCCTTGATCAACAAGATAGGCAAGGCCACGCCCCATCGTCAAAAGCGCCCCAGCAACCAAAAATAACGAAAGAACGGCACCTGCGATCTGCCGCCGGTAAGGTCGCAAAAAGGGCCAGAACACCGCCAGCAATTGTCGGCCAGTCAATGCTGTTGGTTGCACCGGCAAGTTGTTTGGGTCACGCTGCATGATCAACTGCGATCCATTGACAAAAGCCATCCACTGACAAAAAAACGGCTCATTGCCGCGGTGAAAAACGGGCATCAAGCCGGGTTTGGGGCTTGCGTTGCCTTGCCGATGACGATATACCACCGCATCTATATAATTGCCAGTGCCCTTGACAGAAGGAAGCCGCAAGGGTCGCCAGTGAAGACAAGATTTGGCCACAAGGCATGGAGCAAAAGACCTGCGGCAGTTGCCGCAAGCGTGAAATCAGGAGAGCGCTATGAAAAAAGACATTCATCCAGACTATCATCAAATCACTTTGGTGATGACTGATGGCAGCGAGCGCAAGACCCGTTCAACATGGGGCAAAGAAGGCGATGTGTTGAAACTCGACATTGACCCAAAAACACACCCAGCCTGGACCGGCCAGCACCGCATTGTGGATTCAGGCGGGCAGGTTGCACGTTTCAACAAGCGTTTTGCGGGCCTCAGCATCAAATAGCTGGTCCGCAAGCCAGAGTCAAAAAGGCCGGTTCAACCCGGTCTTTTTTGT
>CACCQD010000046.1 GCA_902547925.1 uncultured SAR116 cluster alpha proteobacterium
GGCCGTGATAAAAAAGTTGTTGTTGTTGAAAAAGCCAACATCGAGCGGAGTGGAGCCGTTGCTCAAGGTCTATACGCCATCAACTGCTACATGGGCATGCGTTGGGGAGAAAACGAACCGGAAGATTACGTTCGTTATCAAAGAAATGATCTAATGGGGTTGGTGCGCGAAGATTTGGGATATGACATTGGCAGACACGTAGACTCAACCGTCCATAAATTTGAAGAATGGGGTCTCCCAATAATGACCAACCCCGAAACTGGGCGATATCAGCGTGAGGGCAAATGGCAAATAATGATCCATGGCGAAAGCTACAAACCAATTGTGGCTGAGGCTGCTCGTAAAGCGGCAACTGAAGTTTACAACCGGATCATGGTCACGCACCTACTGATGGATAAAAAGCAGCCTAATCGGGTCGCTGGTGCAGTTGGTTTTAATGTAAGAACTGGCGATTACTATGTGTTTCAGTCGAAAGCCGTTATTGTTGCGGCAGGTGGTGCTTCACATATCTTCAAGCCCCATTCTGCTGGCGAAGGCATGGGGCGCACTTGGTATGCACCTTGGAGTAGTGCTTCAGCATATGCTCTGCCAATTAGGGTTGGTGCAAAAATGACCCAGATGGAGAACCGGATTGTTCTGACGAGATTTAAGGATGGCTATGGGCCAGTTGGCGCATATTTCCTCCACCTGAAAACATATACTGAAAATGGATATGGTGATCAATATGAGCCAACTTGGCGGCAATCCATCGAGGACATGGTAGGAGACTATGTAAACCATGAACCTGTGCCAACTTGCCTTAGAAACCACGCATTCTTGAAAGAGATTGAGGCCGGTCGAGGCCCAATAAGAATGGTCACAAAAGAAGCCTTCAAGGATCCCCACAAAGAAATTGTCGGGTGGGAGAACTTCCTTGGTATGACTATCGGCCAAGCTGTTGTTTGGGCTGCAAACAACATCGATCCAAAGGATATAAACCCTGAATTGGTTATGTCAGAGCCATATGTGATGGGATCGCACGCGACCTGTTCAGGGGCTTGGGCAAGCGGGCCTGAGGACTACGCACCAGATGAATATCAGTGGGGTTACAACCGCATGATGACTGTGGATGGACTTTTTGGTGCTGGAGATACACTTGGTGGAACACCACATAAGTTTTCTTCTGGTTCGTTTACGGAAGGTCGCTTAGCGGGCAAGGCTGCAAATAAGTACGTGGATGATCTCGGGACCAATCCGCCAGAGGTGAGCGAAGAAGAATATCTTAGCCTCAAAGAGGCTATATTCCAGCCTCTTGAAAACTATCGCGTAGGTCGTAACGAGATAACTGCGGGAACAGTATCGCCGAGTTACCTTCTTCCGCTGTCCGGCCTTCAAAGGCTTGAAAAAATCATGGACGAATATTGCGGCGGAGTTGGCCAACGTTACATGGTCAATGAGCCCTTAATGACTCGTGGTGTTGAGTTATTGAAAATGTTGAAGGAAGATCTCAACAATCTTGGTGCTGATGGGCTTCACCAACTCCAACGCGCATGGGAATTACACCACAGGGTGTTGGCCTCAGAGTGCGTTACCGCGCACACAATGTTTAGGGAAGAGACACGTTGGCCCGGCTATTATTACAGAGGGGACTTTCCGAAGTTGGATGATAAAAACTGGCATTGCTTTACTCTTTCTCAGTATGACGAACGCACTGGCGAATTTGAAATGGAGAAGGCACCAGTTTATCATCTAGTGGATGATGTCAAACAAGCGGCTGAGTAAGTCAAAGTTCTAGTTATGTTGATAGCTCAAATATCAGATACACATATTACTATCCCGGGTGGTCCTGATAAAAATAGTGAGCTTAAACTGAGTGCACTAGATAAGTGTATTGACAGCATAAATCTACTGGATCCAATGCCGGACGCGGTCATACACACGGGAGACTTATCTCATAATGGGACCCTTGACGAGCTCAAACTCGTCAAGGATTATATGGACAGACTAAATACCCTTTATTTTGTAACACCGGGCAATAGAGACTGTAGCAGCACAATGCTTGACGTTTTTGCGGAACGCATTGGTGACCGAGAGTTGAGCACTAATATTATATATGAGGCCAAAAATTTTCCTGCAAAACTGGTTTCTTTTGATACGACTTCTCCCGAAGACAATCTCGGCGTAATAACTTTTGACAAAATTGCCTCCCTTGACTCTATCCTGTGCAAAAATCAAGAGGCACCCACAATAATATTCTCACATCATCCACCTTTTTTTCTACCTGATACATTTACTCCGAACATCGAATATCGAAGTAAAAACTCTATCAAGCTTTTTAATGAAATTATTGATCGACATCCGCAGATTGTCGCGCTGTTTTGTGGCCATTCACATAAATCATTGAGACAGGATTTGGGGATGTTTGATGCCAGTGTTGCCCCGCCACTTTGCGGGCTGCTGAACAATGGTGATGATGGCGACAAACAGAGCCTGTTAGGTAGTTATCAACTTCATAAGTTTAACGATAAACATATATTCACCACCGAAGAAAAAGTGTTGGAAAATTAGCGGCTTTAATTAACGGGAAAAAAGATATGGCCGAACTAGAGCAAACAGTATTTGAAAAATATGTCGATGATCAAGGCTCTTTCCTTACATCGTGTAGTTTAGAGGACAATCCAGAGGTCGTGATTGCCGTAATGGGTGAAAACCTCGCTGATGACTACCCAAACCCTGAAGGATTTGAAAAAAAAATGTCAGTCTCCATGCCACCAAAGGTTTCAGGTGTCGCAACGGAGGTAAATATTTGGTTTTCTGAGCAAACTGACGGACCAGTATTAGCCCGCGTCATTCAGGCTTTCTTTGACTCACGGTTTCCAGATTTCGCTATGGATGAAGACACTACGATGGGTATTTCAGAGCCCGGTAAGATCACTGTTCGGTAGGATTAATAAATACACAGGCAGTTTATACTTGGAGGGTCCAAAAAATGGCCGCCATGACAAGGGAACAACACCGCAACTCTGACGTTGGATCAACTGATTTTTATCCAGCGAATAATGACAATGTTTGGGATGCTGACTTTCAGTATAAGGACGGTGTCAGATTTGACAATGGAGACAGCAACCTTCAAAAAGATTGGGCTAATCTGGTTTGCAGTGATTTGGAGAAATCTGCCAAACGTGGTTCTTCAGTGGCACAAGCGTGCCTTAGTCACATGTATCAAGAAGGCTTTGGGGTTAGACGAGATCCTAAAAAGGCTTTCAAGTGGTGCTCTGAAGCGGCCAGGCAAGAGGGCCAAGCTGATGCCATGTACGAACTTGGTCTAATGTACCTAGATGGTCGTGGCATAACTAGGTGCAGATCCTCCGCGTTCAAACTGTTAAAAGGTGCAGGAGAACAAAACCATGCTAAAGCACTCTTTAAATTGGCAGAAATGCAAATTGATGACTCATTTGGCAAAACAAATCCGACCTTTGCGTTTAAAACGTGTCTGAAGGCCGCGAAACTTAACTATCCAGAGGCGCAATTTAATGTTGGGGTGATGTTTGAGAGAGGTATTGGCACCAATCAAAATTTTCAAGAAGCAGTTTTTTGGTATAAAAAAGCGTCTGAAAATGGAAATAAACATTCATTAAATAACTTAGGAAATATGTACCTTAACGGATTGGGAGTACCAAAGGATATTAATGTAGCTAAGTCTCTGTTTTATGCTGCTTCAGATCACGGCAGCGGTTTAGCAGACTTCAATTTGGCCGTGATATACGGTCAATGTGAAATCGACCAAACATCAGCTCTACGGTCTTTGACGCTATTTTTTATGGCCAGCCTAAAAGGCGTAGAAGAAGCTACCCGCGTATTGAAAAGACTTAAACAAATATTTCCTCGACGCACTTTAATATCTGCCAACTCTGAGGCTATCTCCAATCAAGCTAATGGACAAAAAATCAGAGAGAAGCTGTAAGCGAATATTCGGTAAAGAAATTTATTTGCCGCCGTTTTCTCGGGACCAAGCGTGAGGGTCGCGCAAAAATTCTTCCACTTTTTTGATTGTTGTGTCGCTAAATTTATTCCTCTCTTTGCATTCAGCTAAAACGTCCCACCATGTCGCAAGATAATGCAATTCTATACCGGCTTCCCGAAGCTTTGCATCGGTCTCAACGAAAATACCATAGTAAAAGATAACAAATGTGTGTGCCACTTCAGCTCTAGCTTCTCTTAAGGCATTTACGAAATTTATTTTACTACCGCCGTCAGTTGCAAGATCTTCGACAAGCAAAACGCGTTGCCCCTGAGAAATGGCACCCTCAATGCGGGCGTCACGCCCAAATCCCTTGGGTTTCTTTCGAACATACTGCATTGGCAGAGCCGTTCGTTCAGCTAGCCAAGCGGCAAAGGGGATGCCGGCCGTTTCACCGCCGGCAATTGCGTCTAAGCTTTCATGCCCAATGTCATTTAGAATAACTGTCGCACCGTAGTCCATCAAAGTTGTCCGCATTCTTGGAAAGGAAATTATTTTGCGGCAATCAATGTAGACAGGGCTCATCATGCCTGAGGTTAGTTTGAAGGGATCATTAGCACGAAAAAGCACTGCGTCTATCTCTAGCAGCATCTTGGCGACAGATCGGGCAATGGCCTGTTTGTCGTATGTATGAATTTTTGTCACTTAACGTCCTTCGGCAAGAAAATTAACAAACCTCGCTTATTAAAAGAGAACTGGCAGCGTATAGCCAGATTCTTGCCCTGTTCATCAACATTAGAGACCTAGGTCAATTACGACGCACGCGCCGCACGCTTTCGTTCATGTGGATCGAGAAACATCTTACGAAGCCGCAAACTTTGAGGAGTTACCTCGACTAGCTCATCTTCATTAATATAAGCCATCATTTGCTCAAGCGACATTTTTTTTGCTGGAACAAGTTTAACAGCTTCATCGCTGCCAGATGCTCGTACGTTTGTCAGCTGCTTGCCTTTTAATACATTGATCTCAAGATCATTGTTGCGGTTGTGTTCACCGACAATCATTCCCCGGTAGACCTGTGTCTGTGGATTAACAAACATCAGCCCTCGATCCTGAAGGTTGAAAAGCGCGTAGGCAACGGCAACACCAGCATCTGTGGCGATCAAAGCTCCATTGCGCCGCCCCTCAACATCACCTTTATAGGGAGCATAGGAGTGGAAAATGCGGTTGAGCACGCCAGTTCCACGTGTTTGAGTAAGAAACCGACTCTGGTACCCAATGAGCCCTCGTGAAGGGGCACGAAACACAATCCTAGTCTTGCCTGCCCCAGCGGCGCGCATATCCAGCATTTCGCCTTTTCGCCGATTCATACTGTCGACAACGGCGCTGGCGAATTCATCGTCCACGTCAATCGTAACTTCTTCAATTGGTTCCATGCGTTTGCTGGCGTCATCGGTATGGAACAGTACGCGTGGCCGCGACACTGTCATCTCAAATCCCTCACGCCGCATCTGCTCAATGAGAACACCAAGCTGCAATTCACCACGACCACCGATTTCAAAGGCATCCTTTGAGGCACTCTCGGTAAATGTGATAGCCACGTTTGTTTCAGCCTCTGAAAGCAACCGTTCACGTATCACTGTAGATGTTACCTTTCTACCCTCCCGACCAGCCAGAGGCGAATCATTCACAGTGATCGTCACCGACATTGTTGGCGGATCAATCGGAGTGGATAACAGAGGTTCGGTGATATCTGGAGTGCCGATTGTGTCTGAAACCGACGCCTTTGCGAGGCCCGCTACACAAATAATGTCACCTG
>CACCQD010000047.1 GCA_902547925.1 uncultured SAR116 cluster alpha proteobacterium
AGCTTTAAGCCCGCCAGCAATCAATAGTGAGGAAAATGCCTTTAGCCTTTCTGAGGGCTCCTTCGAAGGCTCACCCAATGTAAAGCGGTCTCCACTTAGGTGATTAATCACTCCTGGTTCAATGATTTCACAAGCCGGATAAACAACACAGCCCAGGGCTTTCTCAGGGCCTATTCCACTCCATATTTTGCCACTAGGATCCACCGAGTCTATCGGTTCATCATCCAACGCTGTTCCAGTATTAGCCTTGTAGAAATACCACCAAGGCAAACCGTTTACTGCGGATACAACAGCAGTATTAGGGCCGATCAATAGATTTAAATCATTGATAATACATGTTATTCCATGTGCTTTGGTCGCAATTATAACATAATCCTGGATGCCGAGATCCGCTGCGTTGTCACTGGCTGTTAATCTGTAATTGGACCTACGGCCATCTCTGATTATCGACAGACCATCATTTTCGATCGCATGCAGGTGAGGCCCGCGAGCCACCACACTAACTTTTGCACCTGCCTCATCAAGACTCCCGGCAAGAAAACCACCAATTGCGCCGGCTCCAAAAACACAGACTTTTACCATTTTATTTCCACTCAACCGTTTTCTAGGTTTCCAGACCTAGTTTTTTTGCCAGCCCTATGCGTTGTAACTTCCCAGTCGATCCCTTTGGTATCTCATCAACAAAGCAAATGTGCTTTGGTATTTTGAATTTAGCTAACTTTTTTGATGCATATTCGAGAAGTCCACTCTTGGTGATTTCGGCATCATTTTCAAGAACAACTGCCGCCCCAACCTCCTCTCCAAGCATCTTATCTTTTACCGCAAATGTGACGACTTGTTGAATTGCGGGATGATCCATCAAGACGTTATCCACCTCCAAAGGTGAAATTTTTTCGCCTCCACGGTTAATAATTTCTTTTAATCTACCAGTAATTTTTAGATATCCATCATCATCAATCAAACCTTGATCACCAGTCCTAAACCACCCGTCGGTAAAGCTCGCCAAGTTTGCCTCAGGGTTATTCTCATAGCCGGGAGTCACATTGTCCCCTTTGATACAAACTTCACCCTCCTCGTCTGTTTGTTTTTGCACACCTTGCTGATCCATTACGCAAACAGCCGGCGATGTAACTATTCCCACATAACCGGCTTTCTGCATATTTGCACCTAGCGGATTAGATGTCATCTGATGCGCAGCCTCAGTCATTCCATATGCCTCAACAACTGGACATGCAAAAATCTCGTTTAGCTCCTCGAATACTGCTGGAGGAAGAGAGGCTGAAGATGACCGTATGAGCCTTAATTTTAGATCTTTGCATTTTTGAACATTTCTCTTGGCTCGCAGGAGCAACGCTTGATGCATAGTCGGCACACCAGAAAACCAGCTGATTTTTTCCTCCGCTGCGATATCAAGAAAGCTAAGGGCACTAAACCCTGGAAGACAACACACCGACGCACCCTTAGACACGCTCGTTGTAAGCACTGCAATCAATCCATGGATGTGAAAAAGAGGCATGATATTTAAGCAGTGGTCTGCCGAGATCAATTCAATACTTGATGCGATATTCTGAACTGATGCTGCAATATTTCTTTGAAGCAAAGGCACAACCTTAGGACGCGATGTTGTGCCAGAGGTATGAAGCACCAACGCTTCCATATCAACTGTGCTTGGACTTAGGTTCTCTTGGCTTTCAAAAAGTTCAAAAACCCCAGCAGGACTGCCTTCTATGACCTTTGCCTCAACCACTGGAATAGATAACCGCTCAGCCGCACCTATAACTGGATTTTCACTGTTTTCATCAACGATAACCAGAGCAGGCTTAAGATCCTTTAGGTAAAATTCATATTCACTTTCTTTGTAAGATGGGTTCAAGGGAGCCGCAGACATGTGGCTGGCGACAGCTAAAAACGCGGTTGCCATCTCAGGACCATTTGGCATAACGATTGCGACTCTCGATTTGTTAATTAGACCTTGAGACGCAAGTTGCCGACCTATCTTCTTGCAATGGATCCTTAACCCTGAGTAACTCAGCGGCAAACGCTTCGGGGCAGTTAAAGCTATGCTGTCTGATGCTCCAATCTCGAGAATTTCACTGATTGTCGATGGTTTCATGATACTTACTCATCCTTAAAAAAAGGTTATAAAGACTATTTAAAAGCAGCCGCTGCAAATGGATCGCGTAGCCATCGGTGATACTATTAAGACTTTTTTTCTGCAATGGCTAAAGCCATCGCCGAATTGGAATTTCGTTAGACAAATTGGCCTCAAGAAACGTTTTTTATCATTCTCAAAAAATTGGCACCAATGATTGGAATAGTTTATCGTTGCTTTTTAGGGTCGTCGAATATTTAACTATCTAAATTATGATGTCTTTTTAAATTATTTTTACTTTCTGCTAATCACAACAATCTAAAAATTTTAGCTCGGATGAGGTTGTAAAGTGTAAAATAAAATTTTTCACACTTTACAACTTTACTTTTTTTAACTTCAGCATAGCGGCAAAAATGATCTATTTCATTGCTACGATGTTAGATCAAATAACGGCCGATTAGGAAAAACCTGGTCAAGAATAGGTCGCGGGGGTCAATCTTAACAAAACGAGGAAATTATGAGAAAAAATTTTAAATCACTGGCTTTGGGCCTGTCTATGCTTTTGACGTCCCTCGCCATTACCACCACTGCCACAGCTTGGGAACCAAACAAGCCCATTGACTTTATCATCATGGCAGGCAAGGGCGGTGGGGCTGATAAAATGGCGCGATTGATGCAAGGCATTGTAGAAAGCGAAGGGTTAGCCAATCGTCCGCTTGTGCCAACGAACAAGTCTGGAGGCTCTGGAGCAGAGGCCTTACTTGCAGCTAACTCAGCGAACGATCCTAACCATACGATAATGGTTACTCTCAATTCGTTTTATACTACTCCGCTCCGCCAACCCGGGTTGGGCATAGACATCACAACTTTTGCACCAGTTGCACGCATGGCTGAGGACACATTTTTGTTGTGGGTGCATAAAGACTCGGGCATCACTAGTTTTGAGCAGTGGCTAGAGGTGGTTAAAAAAGAGGGGAAAAATTGGGTAATGGGAGGCACTGGCTCCAACTCAGAGGACAACATTATTACTGACTATCTAAACGACAACTTCGAGCTCAAAATCAAGTATATCCCATACAAAGGCGGCGGAGCAGTGGCAAAAGATGTTGCTGGTAAGCAAATCAATTCATCCGTGAACAACCCATCAGAAGCCCTCGGTTTTTATAAATCTGGCGATATGGTGCCGTTGGTTGCTTTTACAGACGAAAGACTGCCAATGTTCCCAGAAGTTCCAACCCTCAAAGAAAAAGGGGCCGACTTCAGCTACTTCATGCAACGCTCTGTTGTTGGTGCGCCCGGCATGTCAGCTGATGCGGAGGCGTATTATACAAAATTATTCGAGAAGGTTTATGCGTCTGCAGGTTGGCAGGAGTATAAGTCCAAAAAGTCGCTCATGGGTGATTTGATGAACGGTAATGAACTATCTGCTTATTGGGAAAAGCAACGTAAAAATCACGAGACTATTCTTCGTGCATCAGGCGCTATAAAATAACGAATAATTAACCACCCCCGGCCAACATTTAGCCGGGGGCTTTAAGGGTTACGCAACATGCGCAGAGCGGAGATCATTACAGCTTTTATCCTGGGATTGTTCTCTCTTTATTTTATGTGGAAAAGCGGAGAGCCTCCGTCCTGGAATCCCGATGTGGGGCGCTTTGAGAACATTGGTTTTGATGATAGCGGAACGCCGGGAAGCGGCTTTTGGCCATTCTGGCTGGGTATGATCATGTTTGGTTGCTGCCTCTGGATTGGCGTAAACTGGTTTTTGAAAAAGTCACCAGTCTCAAAGTCAACAGAACCATTTCTTGACGAATTTGGAAAAAAAAATCTTCTCGTCGTGTCGATTGGTTTGCTTGGCTTTCTCGCGCTGATTCATGTAGTCGGGTTCTACGGGTCAATTTTTGTTTTTTTAATCTACTACATTCGGTTTGTTGGGAGGCACCCCTGGTTAACAACCTTAAGCATATCTGTGGCAATACCAACAATCGGATTTTTCTTTTTTGACGTGGCCATGCGCATAGTTTTGCCCAAGGGATACTCGGAGCCCCTTTTTATACCACTGTACGATTTGTTTCTTTAATTTAGTTAAAATACTCCCGAAGGTTGGTTATTTCATATGGAAGTTATTGGCGCACTGCTTGATGGAATTTACGTTGCTTTAGAGCCCGTAAACCTCGGTTTGGCTATTATTGGTGTGGTTGTTGGGCTTTTTGTCGGCGCCATGCCTGGTTTAGGCTCTGTCAATGGCGTTGCAATACTCTTACCTTTTACTTTCGTCATTCAGAACTTTACAGGCGGGGCAACGTCCCCGATGATTTTTCTCGCCGCCGTTTATTACGGGGCAATGTATGGTGGGGCTATATCCTCGATTGCACTGGGAATACCAGGCGCCTCAACCGCTGTGGCCACTACTTTTGATGGCAGGCCCCTCGCGTTAAAAGGAAAAGCACACGTGGCATTAATGACTGCGGCCATGGCTTCATTTGTTGGCGCAACAGTTGCCAACCTTCTTTTTACAGGTTTTGCTCCTCTGCTAGCCTCTGTTGCGCTTAATTTTGGAAATCCTGAAATTTTTGCTCTGATGTTACTTGCATTTGCGACATTCGCAGGCCTGGGTGGTGATGACTTTCCAAAAACCATTTTCTCAATTTGCTTTGGTCTTGCGCTGTCTGCCGTGGGATTTGACATAATATCCGGAGAACCTCGACTCATTTTTCTGGACATCCAAGGCTTTTCTCACGGCATTCGCTTTTTGGTTCTCGCTATTGGGATATACGGTATAGGCGAAATGCTGTGGACCATAAATGCATCAAGAAACAAGACAACAATGACAGGCGTTGAAATCAACTTTCAAAGTATGACAGCTGCATTGTTGAGGTTTAAAGAAGCTTGGAGGGGGACCATAATCGGCTCGTTTTTGGGTTTTTTTATTGGGATTTTGCCCGCTGCAGGTGCGACCCCAGCTTCCCTTATGGGTTATGGGATAACCAAAATGGCTTCCAGAAATCCTGACCAATTTGGAAAAGGAGCACTCGATGGAGTGGCTGCTCCGGAAGCTGCAAATAATTCTGCGTCGACAGGTGCGATGCTTCCAATGATGACGCTTGGGATACCAGGCTCCCCCACCACCGCAGTTTTACTTGCTGGAATGGTAATTTGGGGGCTTGATCCAGGGCCGTTGCTGTTCTCAGAACAGCCGGATTTCGTTTGGCCATTGATTGGTTCTTTCTATGTATCAAATCTAGTTGCGTTACTGGTTAACCTGGCGTTTATTCCAATATTTCTTTGGATGCTAAGAATGCCA
>CACCQD010000048.1 GCA_902547925.1 uncultured SAR116 cluster alpha proteobacterium
ACTCGGACCCGGGCAGGGTGCTGGATGAATGCTGGCGGATCCTCGATGGTACTGGCCGGTTGCTTGTGGTCGTGCCGCATCGTCACGGGATGTGGACGCGAGCAGAGGGAACGCCATTCGGGCATGGGCGCCCTTATTCACGCCGTCAATTGCGCCAACTGTTGCTGAGTCATGGATTTGAGCCGCGGGTGATAACGACCATGTTGTTTATGCCACCGGTGGCCAAGGGCTGGACGCTGAAACTATCGCACAGCATGGAGCGTGTTGGCGCACGCTGGTGGCCGGCATTGGGCGGTGTGCTGCTCGCTGAGGCAGATAAAATGCTCTATGCACCGGCTGGAAAGACCAGTAAACTTCGCAGCGCTAGACTGCGTGCCAGACCACGTCTTGCGCCGCAGACCAGCCGGGTCACGCGGCGGTTTTGAGGCAAAATCTGGACGCGGGTTTCGATCTGGCGGTGCTTGGGTGTTGGGTGCTGGGTATTGCCGCATTGCTGCATCAAACTGGCGCAGAACTATTGTTGCTTCTATTTCTGGATTATAGATGACTGACAAGTTGACCGAACTTCGCTCCGCGCTCGACAGCCTCGATGGTGAGATTATTGCGCTTCTGGAGAGACGCTTTAAGATTTCTCGACTTGTAGCAGCCGCAAAAAATGGCAGCGCTACTGTTAGACCGGGACGAGAGGCAGCCATTATTCGCAGGCTGCAAACCGCTGCTCCTGATTTGGACCCTGCCCTGCTTGTCGGTATCTGGCGTCACATTTTTTCTGCGAGTGTTGCCCAACAGCAGGGCAGGTTACGCATTGCCGCACATCATGACTCGCTGATCACGGCACATTGGCATTTTGCCAATGGCGTGACCTTTGATGTTTTGGAGGACATGAATGGACTTCTGAATGCGGTGCCTGGGCAGGCTGACTACATCGTGGTTCCCTGCGTTGCGGAGGCTGAAATTGCGCATCACCTTCTGGTCAATCAAGGGGTGATGATTGTCGCGCGTACACCGCTTATTGATGTTCCCAGCATCAGTCCTTGCTTTATCATCGGGTCGCATGAGGCAGACGCATCTGGTGCCGATATCAATCTTTATGCAGTGGCTGACGAAGGTGTCTGTTCGATTGTCAAGGTTGCTGACGACGCCGCCCTCGAGGTAAAAGGTGACAATACAAAATTCATCGGTAAGGTTGCAGACTGGTCGTCGCCACACCGGTGAAATCCTCCGTAGACAGAAAGTGCCAGAATGGTCCCAATTTTTGAAAAAATTACTATTGTCGGCATGGGACTCATCGGATCGTCGATTGCGCTGGCAACCCGCCGGGGGGAACTGGCCACATCCATATGCGGCTGTGACGCTGGGCCTGACATTGGGGAGCGCGTAACCAAGCTGGCTTTGGTTGATAGGTTTGAGGTTGATCCCGGCCGCGCCGTGGCGGATGCGGATCTTGTGATCATGGCGGTGCCGGTTGGTGCCATGGCCGACCTCAGCGCGAAGATCGTTCCGTATATGAAGCAGGGCGCGATACTCAGTGATACCGGTTCAACCAAGCGGTCGGTGGTGCGTGATGTTGGCCCGCATGTCAGTGATGCCATCCATTGGGTTCCCTCGCATCCGCTTGCGGGCACGGAACATTCCGGCCCCGAGGCGGGAATGGCCGATCTTTTTGATGGGCGTTATTGGCTTGTCCTGCCGCTTGATGCGCCGGAAGAGGTGGTAGCGAAATTTGAATCTTTTGTCACAGGTCTCGGGTCTGTCAGTGAGCGGATGGATGCCGATTATCATGACAAGGTGACGGCGCTGACGTCTCATCTGCCGCATTTGATCGCCTATACCATTGTCAGCACCGCTGTTGATCTGGAAACGCAGCTGAAAAATGATGTGATCAGGTTCTCGGCCTCTGGCTTCCGCGATTTCACCAGACTTGCATCGTCCGATCCGGTAATGTGGCGTGATGTTTTCCTGAAGAATGATGCAGCTGTCCTTGAGATGCTACAGCGATTTTCAGAAGATTTGTCTTATCTTCAGAGAGCGATCCGCTGGCAGGAAGGTGACAAGCTTGAAGAGCTGTTTCACCGCACACGTGAGATCCGGCGGTCAATCATTGATGCTGGCCAGTCCTAGCCTGTCTTAAACGCTAAAATAGACGGTCAGATATTTGGCAAATTCACGGGCCAGCAGCCGAAGTGATGCTGGATCCCTCCACCAATTGACAAGATCAAGATCGTCTGGGCTTACCGGCCATTGATAGAGGTGGATATGCGGTAGCTCACGGCTGAAAATCAGCAGGGTCCGAGGCATGTGATAGTTTGCCGTCACAAGGCGCAGCGATTGCATATCATGTGAGCGTGACCATTTTCGTGCACTTCTCGCGTTGCCATAGGTGTCCTGCGCGGCGTGATCAAGTTCCACGCAACAGAACAATGCATTGATCTGTGTTTCGCTAAGGCCAAGTTCCTGAACGAGAATTGCACGATTTACACCCTTTCCCACACCGGAAATAAGCATCTTATCGGCAAAGCCCTCCGTCAGAAGTCTTACGCCGTCATCAAGACGTTGCTGGCCACCTGTCATCACGACGATACCATCAGTGAATTGTAGCCGGTCGGTTGTTGCCTGCGGGAGGGTGAGAACAAAATGTTGAAAACTGGCAACCAGCGTTGCCACCATCACGGTCGCAATCATCAATGGATATTTGCGTTGGTTAGTTTTGCCAACACCAATTGTCTGCGGTGCGGTGCTCTCGGGCGGTAGAATCTCAGTTGGCTTTTCACTTTCATTTTTTTGGGAGGCATTTTTCTGAGACGCCATCTTTTTGGAGGCCATTTCTCGGGTGGCCGCCATACGTTCTTGCAGGTTTGGACGCTTTGTTGACTGTCTCATAACTTAAACCACTAGATGATGCGCCTACTTGCAATTGTGCGGCTCTCGATTGCGTGGCTTTCGATTGCGATGTGGGCCTCGATACAAAACATAGCAGTAATTTAGCATGACGATGGCGCAATTTCACCTGTTGGCCTTTATCAATTTTCTGCTTTGCGGTATCGATTGGATAAATGCAACGGATTTGGACTGATTTAGATGCTTTTGACGTGCCCCAACTGTGAGACGATCTTTCGTGTGGACAGCCAGAATTTGAATGCAGATGGCCAAACAGTTCGCTGCTCTGTCTGTTCACATGTTTGGTTTGCCTTGCCGCCAAAAGCGGGGGGCAACAGACCGAAACAATCGAATCGGGCGACTGGTGGTGGCTCAAGGGGACTGAGAGTACTGCTAATAATTTTGGCCGTGCTTGGCGCGCTTTCTGGTGGGGTGATTCACCAGCGGGTGGTGGTGACGGCCTACCTGCCCGGCCTTATTCCCGGCTTTGCGCTGATTGGTATGACAATACGCTCAGACACCGATGACTTGGCAGTGATTGATCTGAAAGCCGCGCACACAGGTGATACACTGCGCCTGACTGGCAGCTTGCAGAATAACAGTGACTTTAACGCTCATGCCGCAGATCTGCTGGTTACCGTTGCTGCAACTGATGGCACGATCATCAACGAACAAACAATCGCGCCGGATGACCAGATTATTAAAGCTGGCGAATCAACACCGTTTTTTGTGCAGTTAAGTGTCGAAAAAGCGGATGAGGCTGCAGTCACGGTCGTACCTATTGCCAAGCGGATTACCCGCTAGCTGGCTTTGAAATTCTCGCAGATTGTCAAAAATTGGGAATGGATTCTTCGTTCAGAAGGCTTTTCACCGACCGTTGCTCACGCAGAACATGCACCTGGCCGTCCAGAACCATAACCTCACCTGCTGGTGGCCGTGTGTTGTAACTGGATGCCATCACCGCGCCATAGGCACCTGCTGACATCACGGCAATGCGGTCACCCGTTTTCAGGTCTGGCATTTGCCGTTCCTTACCAAGATAATCGCCTGTTTCACAGACAGGACCAACAATGTCGGCAAGGCCGGTTGCTGGCCCGATGTCACTCAGCGGCTCAATATTGTGGTGTGCTTCATAGAGGGTTGGACGAAGCAGATCATTCATCGCAGCGTCAACAATGATAAAGCGCTTGTTATCTCCCTGTTTGACGAAAATCACTTCACTCAGCAGCACGCCGTTATTGGCAACAATCGCGCGGCCCGGCTCAAAACCAAGATTGAATCCCGTATCCTTGAAAATGCGCTGAACCAGCGCCCCATAGTCGGTAAAATCTGTGGCTGTACCACCCTCATAATCGACCCCGACTCCACCTCCCAGATCAAGCGTTGACACCGGCATGCCCTCGCCGCGCAGCGATTGACCAAGGTCAAGCAAGGCGCGGTAAGCCTCTTCAAAAGGCGCAAGATTTTGAATTTGCGAGCCGATATGAACAGCCAACCCAGTAGGCGCAAGATTTGGATAATCATGCAGCAGGTGATATAGGTCTGCCGCCTCGCGCTGATCGGTTGAGATGCCAAATTTGGTTGAGCGCTGGCCTGTTGATATCTTCGTATGTGTGCCCGGCTCAACATCGACATTCACCCTCAGGGCAACAGGTGCCGTTACACCCAACGCGCTGGCAATTGATGAAATGGAATCGAGTTCGGCTGGAGATTCGGCATTGATCTGGCCGACGCCGGCAGTCAGCGCCTGCGTGATCTCTGCCCGGCTTTTGCCAACGCCTGAAAAGACAATATCTGCAGGTGCAATGCCGGCAGCCAAGGCCCGGTCAAGCTCTCCCCCCGATACGATGTCGGCCCCGGCGCCATGACGCGCCAACAATGCAATGACGCCAAGCGCTGAATTCGCTTTCAGCGCGAAATAAACTTTGCCGGCAACCGGGGCAACAGCAGATGCAAAGCTGGTGTAGGCATCGCGGATACCGTTGCCGGAATAAACGTAAAGTGGCGTGCCAAATTTCTCGGCGATTTCAGCCAGTGGCGTTGAATCAACCAGCAGATGGCCATTGGCATCACGATGAAAGGCACACATGTAACAATCCTGACAACAGATAGGGTTGATGATCATTGTTGATCAGCTTGTGGATGATGTCTCCGGAATTTCTGATGGGCGATAGGGATCACCCACCTTACCACAGGCAGACAGCCCGCCAAGCCCAGCCATGATCATCATAAGGGTTATTACAAATCGCCGAATCATCTTGTTACTCCCCACTTTGCCTAAGGTTAGGTGACGTATCATCCAATGTGAAAGCGTTTTTTTGCTTCGGCAATGCGGGCGCTTACCTCGGCAGGCGCTGTGCCACCAAAGCTGCGTCGTGCCGCCACCGCATTTTCAACTTTTAGAATGTTGATCACCTCCTCGGTGATCATTGGCTCGATCGCCTGCATGTCAGCAAGGGGA
>CACCQD010000049.1 GCA_902547925.1 uncultured SAR116 cluster alpha proteobacterium
AAAGCGTGGTTTCACCTATGAAATTTAGTGCGCCGCCAATGATACGTCCCTGATATTCGGCCATGACCAGTAGCATCCGGTCGGCCATAGTGGCGTGCAGGATCTCAAACACCTCGCGCGTCAGATAGGCACCACCCCATTTGCGGTCGATGGTGGACATGTAAAAGCAGTAGAAAACGTCGATATGGTGGCTTTTGATGGCTGCACCAGTCAGTGACAGCATCTGCACCCCGGCATCAAGCAGCGATTGCCTTTCCTTGCGGATATTCTTGCGTTTGCGTGATGACAGGCTCGCCAGAAAATCATCAAAGGATTGATAGCCGTCATTATGCCAATGAAACTGGATTGAATGGCGGAGCAACCAGCCTTCATCGACAAGCGCATTGGCATCGTCGAGGGGTAGAAAATTGATGTGCGCCGATGAGAGCTGGAACTGGTCAACATATTGCGCCATCCCATTTGCCAGCCCGCGGATGAGTTGCTGGCGGCGCCCGCCCTTGGCTGTGCCAGTCAGCAGGCGCGGTCCCGTTGCCGGGGTGAAGGGAATGGCGGCCAGCATCTTTGGGTAGTATTGACCGCCGGCCCGCATGAAACCATTGGCCCAACTGTGATCAAAAATATATTCGCCATAAGAATGGTGCTTTAGATAATGGGGCATCGCTGCAATCAGCTTGCCACCGTCGTCGCGCATAACCAGATGCAGCGGGTCCCAGCCGGTATCTCCACCCACCGCTTTGCCAGCCTCAAGTGCTGCCAGAAAGGCGTGACAGACAAAGGGATTCTGGGTGCCGGCAATGCTATCCCAATCAGGGGCGGCAATACGGCTTATATTGTCACATAACTCAAGAGAAAAACTGTCACCATCCATGGAAGAGGAGATAGCAACGAAAAACCGGCCCCGCAAGAGGCCGGCTGATTTTTTGCGATAACTGGCCGGACAATCATGGCGCTTTATTCAATTTCAAAAACCCCATCGATTTCAACAAGGCAACCAAGAGGTAATGCGTTTGTTCCAACCGCGAACCGGGCATGCCGGCCAGCCTCGCCAAAGGCCTCAACCATCAGGTCAGACGCACCGTTGACAACGCCAGGCTGACCGCTGAAATCATCTGCCGAACAGACGAAAGCGCCCAGTTTGACAACGCGCTTCACGCGGTCAAGATTACCGCCGCAGGCGACCTTCAACTGGGCAATCAAATTGATCGCACAGATACGCGCCTGTGCTTGTCCGTCCTCGATTGTGGCGTTGTTACCAATTTTGCCGGTGATCTGCAATTTGCCCTCGACAAAGGGAACCTGACCGGAAACGAACACAAGATTGCCGGTGGTCACAAAGGGCACGTAATTGGCCGCAGGTGCCGGTGCATTGGGAACGGTGATTCCCATCTCATTCAATTTTGCTTCAACTTTGCTCATCCGGGTCTCCTGAATTGGTCTGTCACGCATGACAGCGATGGTCTGACTTGAGGTAAGGACGCTTACACGACCTGCCGCTCAAGGACAAGTGAAAACACTGCCTTTATGTCTATGTGAACGACAGAAAAAAAGCCCCGCACCGAGGTGCGGGGCCAGTTCTGCAGGTTGCTCTGCAGGGAGAGCTTAGCTACACCCTGTTGTGCCGCCACAGGTATTGCATTTCAGGCATGTGCCATTGCGGACAAGGGTGAAATTTTGACATTCGGGACAGGCTTCACCCTCATAGCCCTGCATGCGGGCCTGTTGAACGCGGGTTACCGTCTCGTCAATGGCGGCAGTGCCGGCAACGGCTGCACGACCGGCGCTGGATGCCCCGCTGGCTATCGCTGGTGCCGGTGAAACCAATGGCTCGGTTGTTGCTGCGAACCCATTATCCTGGGAAATAGCGGTTGCGGCGTTGCCCTCATTCGAATAGACGACCAATCCTTGTTTGCGGATGAAACCACGACTGGTGACTTTGTTGACGAGGTCGGACTGGTTATCACCAGGGCCGGTCGTTGTCACATCGAGATCATCCAGATCCACATGACCGAGATCGTGCCGGTCAAGATACGATATCGCCAATTCGCGGAAGGTGTAGTCGAGGATCGATGTCGACATCTTGATCGCATCATTGCCGGTCACAATACCCTGTGGTTCGAACCGAGTGAATGTATAGGCTTCGACAAATTCCTCAAGCGGCACGCCATATTGAAGGCCAATCGACACGGCGATCGCAAAATTATTCATCAGCGAGCGGAAAGCCGCGCCTTCCTTGTGCATGTCGATGAAGACTTCGCCAATCCGACCATCCTCATATTCACCAGTCCGCAGATAGACCTTGTGGCCGCCGACCGTTGCCTTTTGTGTGTAGCCCTTACGGCGGTGTGGCAGCCTCTCACGTTCCGCGCGGATAATGCGTTCCACAACCTTTTCGATCACCTGCGGTGCGACTGAGGCAACCGGTGTGTTCGGCGCATCCAAACTGTCCTCGTCCTCGTCAATATCCTCGACAAGGCCTGATGACAGGGGTTGGCTAAGCTTTGAGCCGTCGCGGTAGAGGGCGTTGGCTTTCAGCCCCAGTCTCCATGATGATATATAGGCTTTGCCGCATTCCGCGACAGTGGCGCTGTTTGGCATGTTGATCGTCTTCGAGATTGCACCTGAGATGAATGGCTGTGCCGCCGCCATCATGGTGATGTGGCTGTCAACCGACAGGAAGCGCTTGCCAATCCGGCCACAGGCATTCGCACAGTCAAACACTGGTAGATGCTCATCCTTTAGATGCGGTGCATCCTCAAGCGTCATCGATCCACAGACATGGATGTTGGCAGCCTCGACGGCGCTTTTGTCAAAACCAAGCGCCTCGAGCATGTTGAAATTGAAATCATCAAGCTGGGCGTCGGTGAAACCAAGCTTGTCCTTGCAGAAATCATCGCCAAGCGTGAATCGGTTGAAAGCAAATTTCACGTCGAAGGCGCTTTCCATTGCGGCTTCGAGCTTGGCCAACTCGGCATCGCCAAAGCCCTTGTCCTTGAGGGCGTTGACCGAAATTGCCTGACAGTTTTTCAGGCTGCCATTGCCAACCGCATATTTGATGATGTTGTCAATCTGCTCCTGACTGTAGCCCATATTGGCCAATGCTTCGGGCACCACGCGATTGATGATCTTGAAATAGCCACCTCCGGCCAGTTTCTTGAATTTCACAATGGCGAAATCTGGCTCGATTCCAGTGGTGTCACAATCCATTACCAGACCGATTGTTCCAGTTGGGGCGATCACAGTGGCCTGCGCATTGCGATAGCCATGTGCCTCGCCCAACGTCACGGCCTTGTCCCACGCGGTGCGCGCCGCTTCGACAAGATCCGTATCCGGGCAGGAGTCGGCATCAAGCGGCACAGGCATGATGCTCAACCCTTTGTAGCCATTAGCGTCGCCATGCGCTGCCAACCGGTGATTCTTCATCACCCGCAGCATATGCTTCTTGTTCTTTTTATACTGAGGGAAAGCACCCACCTCACTGGCGATCTCGGCTGAGGTGGCGTATGAAACGCCAGTCATCACAGCGGTGATCGCGGCGCAGATGGCGCGGCCTTCATCGCTGTCGTAGGAATGACCCTGCGCCATCAACAGGCCGCCGATGTTGGCAAAGCCAAGTCCGAGTGTGCGATATTCAAAGGATCGCTGGGCAATTTCCTTTGACGGGAATTGTGCCATCAAAACTGAAATCTCAAGCGTCAGTGTCCAGAATCGGCAGGAATGCTCGAAGGCCTTTACGTCGAACGAGCCGTCATGATGGCGGAATTGCATCAGGTTTAGCGAGGCAAGATTACACGCCGTATCATCAAGGAACATATATTCTGAGCAGGGATTGGATGCGTTGATCCGTCCTCCTTCAGGACAAGTGTGCCACTCATTGATTGTAGTGTCATACTGCAGTCCCGGATCAGCGCAGGCCCAGGCGGCGTGGGCAATCTTTTCCCACAAATCCGCAGCCTTGATCCGCTTGGCCACGCCGTTGTCGCGGCGCTTGATCAATTCCCAATCGCCCTCATCCAGCACGGCTTGCAGGAATTCGTTGCTCACGCGGACTGAGTTGTTGGAGTTCTGTCCAGCGACGGTCAGATACGCTTCTGAATCCCAATCGGTGTCATAGGTCTTGAATTCAATCTCGGTGTAGCCCTGCTGGGCAAACTGGATGACCCTCTGCACGTAATTTTTGGGAATCATTGATTTGCGGGCTGAGAGGATCGCCTTTTTGAGTGCTTTATTGGTGCGCGGATCAAACCGCTCATCACCATCCAGGCCCTCGGTGATCTGACAGGCCGCCATCACTTCGCCCATGTGTTTTTGCGCCAGTTTTGAGCCGGCAACGAGGGACGCAACTTTCTGCTCCTCGACAACTTTCCAATCAACATATTCCTCAATGTCGGGGTGATC
>CACCQD010000050.1 GCA_902547925.1 uncultured SAR116 cluster alpha proteobacterium
GCTGTTCGCCACCCTTGACCCAACCATGCGCGGCGTTGCCTTTGCCTCCGGGCGCAAAGCGGTGATTGCTGACACGGTCGGCTTCATCAGCCAATTGCCAACCGAGCTGGTTGAGGCGTTCAAAAGCACGCTTGAAGAGGTGGTGCAGGCTGATCTATTGCTGCATGTGCACGACGCTTCCTCGCCGATGATTGCCGAGGAAGCCGAAGATGTCCGCGCGGTTCTTGCTGATCTCGGGCTTAATGAGGAGGAGCAGCACGCCCGCGTGATCCATATTCTGAACAAATCTGACCGGCTGGCCGATGCTGGTGACCGGGACGCGTTGCTCAATCTATTTCCAGATGCCGTCTTTACCTCTGCGCTCACCGGCGAGGGTGTGGATGACGCGCTTGCCACCATTGATGCGCGTCTTGGCGCTGGTGCGCTGGATTGCACGCTGGTCCTTGGTCCG
The DNA here is from genome assembly GCA_902547925.1 of uncultured SAR116 cluster alpha proteobacterium. Lineage (GTDB taxonomy): Bacteria > Pseudomonadota > Alphaproteobacteria > Puniceispirillales > Puniceispirillaceae > MED-G116. The sequence continues at coordinate 452 of CACCQD010000050.1, forward strand.
GGTGATGGCGCGGCGCGGGCCTGGCTGCATGCGCATGGCAAGGTTACGGCCTCCGCTTTCAATGAGGATGGCACCCAGAGCCTCTCGGTTGAGATTGATCCGGCTAATTGGTCACGGTTTTGTGCGCGGTGGCCACAGCTTGTCGGATCGTGACGTTTTTCTCATTTCCAAATGATGAATTCTGGCAGTAGAGTATCGCCAGCAAACAGATCAGATGAGAGTAACTATAGATGGGCCGGGTTGTTTTTCTGAATGGTGACTTTATTCCCGAGGGTGAGGCAAAACTGTCAATTTTTGACCGTGGCCTTCTTTTTGCTGATGCGGTCTATGAGGGGTTCGGCATTCTTGATGGCCAGATTGCCGATTTTGCCTACCACATGGACCGTCTCGATAGCTCGCTTGCCAAGCTCAATATGCCATCGCCAATGGGGCGCGATGCGATGCTGGCGGTGCTAATGCGTCTGATCGCCGAAAACCAGCAAAATGATGGCTTCCTCTATCTGCATATCACACGCGGCGAGGGTGATCGCAACTATCTCTATGATGACAGCTACACGCCGAATATTTTCGCCTTCACTCAGACTGAGAAATTCACCGCCGATGCGCCGCCAAAACCTGTCTCACTGGCGAGCGTGCCGGACATTCGCTGGGCCCGCCGCGACATCAAGACGACCAATTTGCTGGGACAGGTGATGGCCAAGCAGGCGGCACATGACGCCGGTGCCTATGAGGCGCTGATGATTGATGGTGATGGGTTCGTTACCGAGGCAGGCTCCTCCAGCTTCTTTTTCATCAAGGACAACATCATCTATGTCCGTCCGGTCAGCAATGAAATCCTGCATGGCATCACCCGTCAGACGATGCTGCGCGTTGCCGCCGCCCACCAGCTGCGCATTGTCGAGACGATCTATACGCTGGACCAGGCCAAACAGGCGGATGAGGCGTTCATCACCGCCGCCTCAATCTATGTGATGCCGGTTGGCAAGATTGATGATGTGCAGATTGGCGATGGCCAGACCGGTGCCATCACCGCGACGCTGCGCGCCGCCTATCTTGACGTCGCACGGGCCGAGTTTCCCTCACTGGATGAATAATTTATATGTTGAAAAATAACAATAAAATATAAAAAGTAATCGGTAAAATCGGCTTGAGTGGCAAACTGCCACACGGGTTGAGAATATGATTGAAATATACCAGTCATAATTCATTTATATTATTGTAATTAAATGATAAATAAGGAAAAGTAAAATGGCACACAAACGCATCAGGCCGTTTAACACGAAACAGACCTATCCGGAGCAGAATTTGGATAATGATCTCGCGCAGGGCGTTGTCGCGCGGGGCACCATGGTGTTTCTGCGCGGGCAGGTGGCACAGGATCTGGACAGCCGTAAATCGCTGCATGTTGGCGATGCCGGAAAACAGACCGAAAAGACCATGCAGAACATCGCCATGCTTCTTGAAGAGGCCGGAAGCTGCATGGATCATGTCTGCCGGATTGTCGTCTATCTGACCGATATTCGCTATCGGGAGGCGGTTTATCAGGAAATGGGGAAATGGCTGAAGGGCGTTCATCCCTGTTCGACCGGCCTCGTTGTTCCGGCGCTTGCCCGCCCGGAATGGGTTGTCGAGATTGAGGTGACGGCGGTCATCCCCGACTAGCCATCGTCCCTTTGTAAACAGACACCCCGCCCACACAAAAACAAGCGCAGATAAACCCAGCGCATACAGACACCGTAACATGGGAGCTTTGATGAAATGATACACAGGCAACAGCCCTCGACAGTTGATGAAGTTCTGACATCACTGAAAAAGCTGGCGGCCACGCCGCTTGAAGCGGCAACAGCCCCGCCAAAGGCGATATATACGCTGCCGGACATCACCGCGCATGAGATGGACCTCATTTTTGCTTCTGAATGGCTGTGTGCTGGCCGGGCTGATGAATTGCCTAATCCCGGCGATTACATGGCGTTTGAATGTGGCGCGCAGCCGCTGATCATCATTCGCGGGGCCGATGACGCGCTTTCCGCCCGGTCAAACATCTGCCGTCACCGGATGATGCGTCTTGTCGAGGGACGCGGGAACACGCGCAAATTCACCTGTCCCTATCATGCCTGGACCTACAATCTCGAAGGCCAGCTCGTCGGCGCTGCCTATATGGACCGCACAACCTGTTTCAACAAATCTGACATCCAGCTTCCCGCAGTCCGCTGCGAGGAATATCTTGGCTGGATCTATGTCTGCCTTGACCCTGATGTGGAACCTGTGGCGCACATGCTGGCCGATTTGACGGAGAAACTTCTGCCCTACAACATGCAGGATTATGTGACGATCTTCACCGAGGATCATGTCTGGGATACCAACTGGAAATGCCTGACCGAGAATTTCATGGAGGGTTATCACCTTCCCGTTGCCCATCGTGACACGGTTGGCGGGCATTTTCCAGTCGAGGAAACGCAGTTTGATGGGCGCGGCAGCTTCCCCCATTTCACCTCGCAGCTGTTCGTCAAGACCGGCACGGCACCTGTCGGCACGGCGCATACTGACAACACCAGCCTGACCGGCAAATGGCGCAACATATCTGTGATGCCGACGGTCTTTCCCAGCCATATGTATGTGCTTGCGCCGGATCATCTCTGGTATCTGGCGCTGCAACCGGATGGGCCGGGGCGCACCCGCATCCGCTATGGTGCGGCGCTGGCCCCCGAAGTGCTGGCAGCGCAGTCTGACCCAGAAACCTATATCGCCGAAACCAAAACCTTTCTTGATGCTGTCCAGCTCGAGGATAAAAACGTTGTCGAAGGAATTTTTGTCGGCGCAAAGGCCCCGCTCTCCAGCCCCGGCCCCTTAAGCTGGCTGGAGCGTGAAAATCATGAATTCACCCAATATCTCGCCCGCCGACTTTGTGATTGAAAATGGCGACTAAAAAGGGCGATTAAGAATGGCGATCACGCCTCATTGCCGGCAAGATCAACCGCGATCTGGATAAATAGAGTGTAACAAACCAGCCGAGGAGCCTGAATCATGACCTTTTCGATTGTCGGACATTGTCCCAGAACCGATATGGCCGGCGTTGCCATCACCACCAGCAGCATCTGTGTCGGCAGCCGCTGTCCACATGTGCTGGCCGGTGCGGGTGCCGTGACAACGCAGAATGTCACCGACCCCTCCATCGGCCCCGAGGTGCTGGCGCATTTGGCTGCCGGTGCACCGGCCGAGGCGGCGCTTGCTGCGGTGATGACGGATCGCCCGCACAGCGATTACCGGCAGGTGGCGGTTGTCGATCTTGCCGGAAATGTCGCCCATGTCACCGGGGCGCATATTCTAGGAACCAACGCCGTTGCCACCGGTGCTGACATGGGTGCTGACATGGGTGTTGGCACAGGCACAGGATGCGTTGCTGCTGGCAATCTGCTGTCAAGCCGGGATGTGCCGACCGCGATGGTCGCTTCCTTTGCTGCGGGCGCTGATCTGCATCTCGCTGACCGGCTCCTGACCGCGCTCCAAGCCGGCATTGATGCTGGCGGTGAGGAGGGGCCAACCCATTCGGCGGCGCTTTTGGTTGCACATCGCCATAGCTGGCCATTGGTTGATCTGCGCGTTGACTGGACCGAGGAATGCCCTGGCCTTGTCCTGCGCCGCTTGTGGGATGCGTATAAACCACAGATGGAGGCGTATAATCTGCGGGCGCTGGACCCATCCGCTGCGCCGAGCTATGGCGTCGCCGGTGATGAATAATGCGTGACCAAATAGACCCCCGCGCTTGCCAGCACAAACCCGCCCATGCTCAGCGGTGTCAGCAGTTCGCCAAACCACAGCGCGGCCATGATCGCCGTTGTCGGCGGCACCAGAAACAGCAGTGATGATGTGGCCGCCATGCTGTCACGTTTGATCAGCA
>CACCQD010000051.1 GCA_902547925.1 uncultured SAR116 cluster alpha proteobacterium
TGGCCGGTGCCTCATAGAAACAGAACGGCACAAAAATCATCCCGCTTGGCAGTTTTGGTTCAACCCGGGCAGCAAGTTCAATCTCGCCCCGGCGTGTCACCACCCGAACAAGATCGCCAGCTTTTACCTGCAGACTCTGCAATGTCTCTGGTGCCATATGCACTTCCGGCTCCGGTTCCAGCGCGTCCAGCACGCTCGCCCGGCGCGTCATCGACCCGGTATGCCAATGCTCTAGCAGACGCCCTGTTGTCAGCACAATCGGAAACGCCTCATCCGGCGTCTCGTCAGGTGGCAGAACATCCGCCGGTGTCATCCGGCCACGGCCTGTCGGTGTTGGAAAACTGTCACCAAAAATGACATCCTGGCCTTCGCTGGTCTCGTCCGCGCAGGGATAGGTCACCGCACCCTCTGCCTCAAGTCTGGCCCATGAGATGCCAGTCAATGAAGGCATCACAAGCCGCATCTCGCCAAAAACATCACGCGCGTGGCTGTAGCTCCAACTCTGGCCCATGCGGTTGGCAATCTCCTGAATGATCCACCAATCCTGTCGTGCCTCACCCGGAGGGAACACGGCCTGACGGCCAATTTGAACGCGCCTGTCGGTGTTGGTAAAGGTGCCGTCCTTTTCGGGAAAGGCCGAGGCAGGTAGAATCACATCGGCAAAGGCTGCTGTTTCGGTCATGAAAATGTCCTGCACCACCAGAATCTCCAGATTCGCCAGCGCCGCACGGGCGTGGGCCTGGTCGGGGTCGGACATTGCCGGATTCTCACCCATGATATACATCGCCTTGATATCACCGCGATAGGCGGCATCGGTGATCTCGACGACGGTCAGCCCTTTATTGGGATCGAGCTTTGTTCCCCATAATTCTTCATACTTTCCTCGAACCGCGTCATCACCAACAGGTTTGTAATCGGGAAAGAACATCGGGATCAGCCCAGCATCAGACGCACCCTGAACATTGTTCTGGCCCCGCAGCGGATGCAGACCTGATCCGGGCTTGCCGACATTGCCGGTCAGCAGCGCCAGCGAGATCAGACAGCGCGAATTGTCGGTTCCATGCGTGTGCTGCGAAATACCCATGCCCCAGAAAATCATCGCACTCTCGGCACTCGCATAGCCACGTGCAACATCGCGGATGATTTCTGGTTCAATGCCACAGATTGGTGACATTGCCTCGGGCGTTGTGCTGGAGGTGCGCTCCTTCAGCTCGCTAAAACCCTCGGTATGATCGCGCACATAGGCGGCGTCATACAGCGCTTCACTGATGATCACATTGATCATCGCATTCAGCAATGCAACATCGCTTCCCGGCGTGAAATTGAGCGAATGGGTCGCATAACGGTCAAGGTGCTGGCCACGCGGGTCAAGAACATAGAGCCGCGCGCCGCGTTGTGCGGCGTTTTTGATGAAGGTTGCGGCGACTGGGTGATTGACCGTCGGGTTGGCCCCGATGACGATGATCGCCTCCGCATTGCGGCATTCGGAAAAGGACGCCGTAACCGCGCCAGACCCGATATTCTCCAGCAGTGCCGCCACCGATGACGCATGGCAGAGCCGTGTGCAATGATCGACATTGTTTGTGCCAAAGCCGGCTCGGACCAGTTTTTGCACAAGGTAGGCCTCTTCATTGCTGCCTTTAGCTGAACCAAATCCCGACATCGCGGCCGGACCATGGTTGTCACGTATTGACGCCAGACGGCCAGCAGCTAGATCAAGTGCCTCTTCCCAGCTTGCCTCACGGAAATGTGTCAGCGGGTTCGCCGGATCAAAAGGCATAGATTCTGACTTTGGCACATCCTCGCGCCGGATCAGCGGCTGCGTCAGCCGTTCAGGATTGGCGATATAATCGAACCCATAGCGGCCCTTGACGCAAAGGCGGCCCTTGTTCGCCGGTCCCTCGCGCCCAGAGACGGCAACGATCGCCTCATCCTTGACAGAAAAAGTCAGCTGGCATCCGACCCCGCAATAGGGGCAGACCGAATCCACATGCCGGTCCGGGGTGATGGCCAGTTTATGCTCATCATCAAGCAGCGTTTTCGGCATCAGCGCGCCGGTTGGGCAGGCCTGCACACATTCGCCGCAGCCAACACAGGTGCTGGCGCCCATATCATCGCCAAAATCAAAGACGATATGCGCATCAGCGCCGCGCCCGGCGAGGCCGATCACGTCATTCACCTGTACCTCGCGGCATGCGCGCACGCACAATCCACACTGGATACAGGCATCCATATTCACCGCAATGGCGGGGTGGCTGCTGTCCGGCTCGGGCGAGAATTTTGCCGGGAAGCGGCCTGTCTCGATTTCTTGATCGGCGGCATATTTCCACAATTCGGAGGAGGGGTCATGCGCCACCTCCCGGTCCGGCTGATCGGAGACAAGCAGTTCCATCACCATCCTGCGGGCTGTTGTAGCCCGGTGCGATTGGCTGTTGACGATCATGCCCTCGGTTGGCGTACGGATACAGGATGCTGCAAGCACCCTCTCGCCCTCGATCTCAACCATGCAGGCACGGCAATTGCCATCCGGCCGGTAACCGGCATCATCCTTGTAACACAGATGTGGGATGTCGGTGCCAAGGCGGGCCGCAGCCTGCCAGATGGTCTCGCCATCCTGGGCCGAGACTTCCTTGCCATCAAGCGTGAAGCTGATCTTGTCTACTGTCATTTCGCCCCCGATGAACGCCGCATGGACATTCCTGAAAATCTATTTTGATCCGCCAATATCTTCTGGAAAATGTTTCATTACGCTGGTCAGCGGATTGGACGCTGCCTGTCCAAGGCCGCAGATGCTGGCATCCGCCATCGCAACCGACAATTCATCCAACAGCCCGGTATCGGGTGCATCCGCCTGCATCAGCATCACCGCTTTTGCCGTGCCATTGCGGCACGGCGTGCATTGGCCACAGCTCTCATGCGCAAAAAACTGCATCAGATTTGTCGCCGCATCCCACATATTATCCTTGTCGGACAGCACGACCACCGCGTGCGAGCCAACAAAACAGCCCTCATCAGCAAGCGGTCCGCCAAAATCAAGCGGGATATCACCTTTGCTGGCTGGCAGAATGCCGCCCGATGCCCCGCCGGGAAGGTAGCCTTTAAATTTATGCCCATCGGCCATGCCGCCACATAACTTGATCAGATCCCTGACACTGGATCCGGCTGGTGCAACAATCACCCCAGGATTTGCCACACGGCCAGACACGGAGTAGCTGCGAGGTCCAGGATGGCTATCCTTGCCCTTTGCATTGAACCACTCGGCTCCATTTTCGATAATGTCACGCACCCAGTAGAGGGTTTCGACATTATTTACTAGCGTTGGCCGGTCAAAAATGCCTTTTTGCGCAACATAAGGTGGGCGGTGACGTGGAAGGCCGCGCTTGCCCTCGATGGATTCGATCATCGCTGACTCTTCGCCGCAGATATAAGCACCAGCTCCCCGGCGCAGATGCAGTTTCACGTGATCAGCAAGACCGGCAGCCTCAACCAACGCAATCTCGCGGCGCAATAAGGCGATGATTTCTGGATATTCATCGCGCATATAGACATAACAGGCATCCACACCCACGACATGCGCGGCAATCAGTATGCCCTCAATCATCCGATGTGGATCATCTGACAGATACAGCCGGTCCTTGAACGTTCCCGGTTCGCCCTCATCGCCATTCACCGCCATCAAACGCGGCCCGGGCTGATCGCCGACAATGCGCCATTTGCGCCCGGTTGGAAATCCTGCGCCACCAAGGCCGCGCAGCGCCGCCTCATCCATGATGCCCAGAACCTCCTCACGGCTGCGGCTGCCATCCAGAACGGCCTTCAGCGTCTGATAGCCACCATCTGTGCAATAGGCGTCAAAACTTTTGGCACCGTCCGGGATTTCGGCATGGCCTGCCATGCGCACATCTTTCAACGCATCAAAGCTGGCATGCTCGACAAGCTGATGCCCGATTGCGGCGGCTGGCGCCTTGTCGCAGGCACCGATGCAGGGGGCCGGGACGAATCTGACATCCTGACTGGCATAGGGCCGCAGTTTCTCAAGCAGGCTCTCCCCCCCGGCCATCATGCAGGACAGGGAGGTGCAGACCCGAACGGTACAGGCGGCAGGGGCAGTTTCACCCTCGCGCACCAGATCGAAATGATCGTAAAAGCTGGCAACTTCCCAGATTTCGGCCATCGGCAGCCGCATCAAATGCGCCAGTGCGGCAAGGTGCCGGGCCGAGAGATGCTTGTACGCATCTTGAATGATATGCAAATATTCGATCAGCATATCGCGCTCCAGTGTGAACTCGCCACCCGGGCTTTTAACAAGCATCTCATCAAGCAGGCTTCGCACCTCGGCTAACG
>CACCQD010000052.1 GCA_902547925.1 uncultured SAR116 cluster alpha proteobacterium
TGGCAAGAGAAGATATACCGGTAATGGGTCATCTGGGTTTGGTGCCTCTCAAATCAACGTAGCGAGGTGGTCTCCGTGCTGTTGGCCGGACGGCGCGTGAGGCCCTTGAACTAATGCAAGATTTCCGCGATTTGGAAAATGCTAGTGCATTCTCTTTGGAGGCTGAAGTCATTCCGGCTGATGTTCTTGCCATTATCAGCCCGCAAACATCGCTGATAACGGTGTCACTTGGGTCTGGGCCGGGGGGTGACGTGATGTATTTGTTTCAGAATTACATATGTGGTGAAAACCCCTCGCCACGTCACGCGCGCGCCTTTCGCGACCTCGCCGTAATCGCGTCTCAGATGGCAACAGAACGCCGCGCCGCTCTATCAGCCTTTCGCGTTGTATTTATAGAGGAGAGTTTTCCGGGGCAGGCAGAAAATGCGAAAATTCCAGAAAAAGAGTTGGATTTGTTTCTTGCGGGTTTAGAGGATAGAAATTAATTGAAATGTCCCTGGGAGGGTGTCTTATCAACCTTATAACTCTTTCCAAGACTGCCCCAGCATGTTGTTGTTAACTCTTTAAATGATTTGTGGGAGACACGATGAGCTGCCAAAACAAAGAAGACAGAGGCGCGATGCTACTGCCCCTTTTGAAGGAGCATGGGGTGAATTTCCTGCCTTTCGTTCCTGATGCTGGGCACGCAAGTCTTATAGAGTTGGCCTTTGATGATCCTCACATCCAGCCTGTCGTCCTTACAACAGAAGAGGAGGGTGTTGCGCTTGCCTGTGGCCATTGGTTGGGAGGAAAAAAATCCGTTTTATTGATGCAGTCAAGTGGCGTTGGCAACACAGTCAACATGTTGTCATTGATCTCGAACTGCAATTTCCCTTTTGTAGTTCTGGTTACGATGCGAGGCAATTTTGGGGAATTCAACTCTTGGCAAGTGCCAATGGGACGGGCAACCCCGGACGTTCTGAAGGCAATGGGGATACAGGTATATGTCGTTGAAAGAGATGACGAGCTTCCCAAGGCTGTGGATGCTGCGCTCTATTCTGCTTTCTCAAGTGATCAAGGTGTGGCTGTTCTTTTGTCTCAAAATTTGATTGGTAGAAAGGAATGGTGATGCTCAAACGGCGGGGCGTTACGGCTAAACTAAATGATATGCGGGGGGAGTCTCGAATCATATCTGGCTTGGGTTCCTCAACCTATGATCTACATTCCACTGGTGATACGGATCATAATTTCTATCTGTGGGGGGCAATGGGTGGAGCGGCAATGGTCGGTCTTGGCGTTGCAATGGCTCAGCCGGATAACAACGTAATAGTCCTGACTGGTGATGGCGAAATGCTGATGGGGATCGGCTCTCTTGCGACAATTGGGGTGCAAAAACCTGCAAACCTCTCTGTTATCGTGCTTGATAACGGCCATTTTGGTGAAACTGGCATGCAAGCCAGCCACACAAACTCATGTGTCGATTTGGCAAAAATAGCAGCAGCTTCAGGTTTTAAAAGGGCTGAGACTATCAAAACAGAGCAAGAGCTCGAAAGTTTTTTACAAACCTTTCAACATTCGTCTGGACCCTCGTTTGCCGCAATAAAGGTGGAACAGCAAGCCCCGCCCCGCAGTCTACCTATTCTTGACGGCGTTGAATTGAAAAACAGATTTAGAAGGACGTTTAATCTATTTCCAAAGTGATCAGGGTAACGCCGCTTAGGGTCACACCAAATGGATGGCCGGGGTATACTAGGATGGGAAGGTGTTTATCCTTTGTGGCTGTCCAGCGATGCCCAGCCAATTTACGTTCAGATGCAGATTTGAAGGTTTGGGTCAGGATAACAGGTTCAATCTTTTCTTTGTCTTTACTGTTTCATAAGGCTTGAAATTCCCACTCCAAATTTTTACGAAAATGTCGACTTTATCGGGGAGCATTCATCTATGTCTAAATCTGTTATCACAAGTTACACACTTATTGATTTCTTGTCTGAGGCTGATATGTTGGCTTTTTTGTCATTTGCCGAAGAGAGCATGCAGGCACACGCCGATAATTTGAAAGCCCATAGAATAACGAAGTTTTATATTTCAAGAATTTTCAACAAGGGCGACAAATTCGCTATTGGAAATTGGCTTGAGTATGAGGACCAGGAGGCTTAAGTGGTGTGCGACAAAATTTGGCAAAAATTCCTCAGCGATAGTGATAATGAAAATAAATTTAATTTCGTCAGCAAAGTCGTTCCGTATCGGGGAATTGTTCAGTACGACTTTAGCTGATGCCCACCTGTTTTTTCAGCCTGCTCCAGATCTATGGTGGCAGACAGTCCGGTAAAGTTACATCCGCTCATGGCGATATCAGCATGCTCAATATCCACCTGTGGGATGTGATGGAAATGTGCAACGGCTGTTACGGGTACTACGGCTTCAGGGGCTGACATGTTTCACATACGAATGCGCGTCGCCCGTTGATCTCGAAACGTCGAATAGCCCCCTTACACGTCGGACAATTATCCTTTGCAAAAATGTTGACGCGCTCGCGATAGCGGCTTTTTGATGGTCGTGCACCAGCTATGGTGATGATTGCATTGTGTTTTACGCCAAGCGTAAGCAGCGCCTTTGCGTCGTCCCAAATTTTATCAAATGTCTGTCGGTCGACAGCTCTTCCGGGTGTTTCGGGGTGAACCGATTGGCGCCACAGAATTTCGGACCGATAGATGTTGCCAATCCCTGCCATCACTGCCTGATCCATAATCAGCCGACCAATCGGAGCTTTGCTCTTTGATATTCTTGCATATGCGAGATCCGGTTTTGCATCGGCGCGAAGCACGTCGGGGCCTATACGGTCGGTTAATGAAATGAACTCATGGGGGGCCAGAACCTGACAGATGGTTGGCCCATTGATATCTATCGCGTGCGTGTCGCCGATGAGACGCACGCGCACCGCACCGCGCGGATCAGCCAAAGGCAATTTATGTTTTCGAATCCGGCCGAACAGACCGAGATGGATGTGAAGCACATCACCCTCATCAAAACGATAAATGAGGTGCTTGCCAAATGCCTCCACAGCAAGACATGATCGCCCGGATAGCAGAAGTGCTCCATCAGCAAAACGCCCTTGTGGTGACGAGATAGTCAGCTTTTGCCCGGCAAAAACGCGATGGTGGTCGCGTGCTGCGCGATGAATTGTATGGCCCTCTGGCAATAGGCCCTCCCTACATTCGTGAAATGTTACTCTAAATTTTGGTGGCTCGTGGGGTTAGGTAACGTTGAATCCCAGCTGCATCAAGCCCCCAGCCCAGAATCTCAATCCAAAATTGTAGTCCAGAATTCCAATCAAGGCGCGGGCTCACAGGCACAATTAAAATTGTTGGATGAAAAATTCCGCGCCCACATGGCTGAAGAGTTGCGCGTGCTTCCTGATCTTTGGGCGGATAAATTTGTTCCAGTTTGGGGTGGTGGAATGCTGGCACCCGTCACATGCTAACTGAAAACCGGCCATCGGCCACGGCATCGCAAAATGTTTGATGAACTGTCTCGATCACCTTTGATTTGCCGCTGTCGCTGCGCCATGCCAGCCCCAGCTGGCGCGAGGGGGCGTTGACGCCAAGCGTGATATGCTTGACCGGTAACGGGTTCATATTGCTAACACAACGATGCGGCACGATCGATACCCCGAGATTGGCCATCACCATGCTGGAGATCGCCTCCAGATCCTCCAGCTCCATACTCTCCTGAACGGCAATTTTTTGCGCCTGTAGCCAGGTCTCGACCATTTGTCCAACAATCGCGTTGCGGTCAAACCGGATAAAGGGGTAATGGCGCAGCAGGAATATCGGATCGTCCGATTCAGTTTGGGGGGGTGCCAACAATTCAAGCGGCTCTGTCGCGATTTCATGGAAAGTAAAGCCGCGTGGCAGGCTGGCTGGCCGGGTGATGACCGCCGCATCAATCTGTCGCCGATCAATTTGCTGCAGCAGCGTGGTCGAGAGGCCGGGCTGGATGACGACATGCAATTTATCATGTTTGCGTTTTAGATGTGATACGGCCAGAGGCACAAGACCTGTCAGGGTGGTTGGCACCGCGCCAAGCCCGATTTCCCCCGCAAATCCAGCCTCATCTGATATCTCGACAAGCATATTGTCATAGGCCCGAACAATGGCCTCGGCTCTGTCGGCAAAGGCATGGCCCAACGTTGTCAGCTGTGGAATCCGTGGCCGTCGGTCAAAAAGCACAACATTCCAGTGAGACTCAAGCGCTTTAATCTGTTGGCTTACCGCTGCATGGGTGATCAGCACCGCCTCGCCGGCGGCGCTGAATGATCCGTGATCGCGGATCGCCAGCAGGGTGCG
>CACCQD010000053.1 GCA_902547925.1 uncultured SAR116 cluster alpha proteobacterium
CCCGCCATAACAGCGGTCCGTCACCTTTGACAACGGCAATGACCTGGCGCGCGATAGCCGATGACACCAGCGCTGGACGAATGCTGCTGATTGCGCCGGCCATGAAAACCGACATTGCGGCTGGCAACGGGCAAACGATGCTGCCTCTCTATGCAGAGCTGGCGAGTGAGGCGTTGACATTTCCCGGACTGGATACAGTGATTAGCACTGATGATAGCCAGTCATTTGACGCTGTTGCCATGCTCATTGCCATGCAGCAGCCCGGGAGTAACCTTCTAGCGGAAAGTGGTTTTTCCACCACTGAGGCGGCAGCCACCAATGCCTTGATGCAAATGCTCGCAGGCGGTGGGTGGAACCATCGCGCTTTGGCAGATTTGGATCTTTGGACTTTGCTGCCGGTGATCGAGGCGCTTGGCATCGCGACCGGCGAACAGGAATGGCTCGATTTTCTGGTTGTTCCGGACAATAGGGATGCGAACTACAAGCCGCTTTCACCATTGTTGTTGCGGGCGCTGAATGCCGCCGCTGAAAAGCGTCGTGTTGCCGAGACTGTTTTGCTCGCAAGCTGGGCACTTGATGATTTTCCCCTTCATCATATCAACCCCCAGGATGCCGCGGTTATTGTCACGGCGATGAATGAAATAGGACAAACCCGGACTAGCCGGCTGTTTGCCACCGAGGTTGTAAAAGCGCATCTGTTATCGCGCTTTTCACAGATGATACCCGCAATGTCTGAAATGTCGTTGTCAGCTCCGCAGGACCAGACAGCTCTAGCAATAGGCGATGGCATAGAAGCGGGGAACGAAACCGCCCTGGATGATACGATGCAGGCGCAGAATGATGCTGCTGAGGTAACAAGTTCTACCGGTGAAAATTCGGGTGTTGAGACCGTTGTTGATAGCGTAACTCAGCAGACAACCCAACAGGAATGACTGAACTGCCGGAAACAGCTACCAACAGACATTTAGCCGTCATCAACGCCTTCTTGGATGCAATGTCAGCTGATCGCGCACTCGCGCCCAACAGCATCGCCGCCTACCGCCGCGATCTGGAGGCGGCAAGCCGCGCCTTGAAAACACGCGGTACATCACTGACCATTTGTGATGCGGATGATTTACGCGCTGTGATTGCGGTATGGCATGCGGATGGCTTGTCCGCCCGCTCGGTGGGGCGGCGATTGAGTGCGGTCCGACAGATGATGATCTGGCTTGTCGAGGAGCGGGCTCGCAGCGACAACCCATGTCGCTGGATCGAAAATCCAAAAATGCCAGCCGCCCTTCCCAAAAGCCTCTCCGAGCAGGAGGTGGTGACTCTTATCGCGGCAGCCGGGCAAATGAAACCCCTCTGGCAGGCCCAGCGTGCGGTTGCGTTACTGGAGATTCTCTATGCCACGGGTATGCGTGTTTCCGAACTTGTGACGTTGACAGTCGACCAGTTTCGACGGGGTCAGGAAAGCCTCGTGGTAACTGGCAAGGGTGGCAAGGAACGGCTGGTGCCATTGGGCCTTGCGGCAAGACAGGCAGCTGCCAATTGGCTTGAGGCGCGCGATAGCCGTGCGGAATATGTGCAATCAATTTATATGTTTCCCCATGCGGTGATCGCTTCTTATAGCAGCGACCGGCCTATCCGCGACAAGCCAGACGGCAAGCGAGATGACGCGCCGATGTCACGCCACCAATTTACATCTTTGTTGAAACATCTTGCGATTGCTGCGCGGCTGAATCCCAAGCGGGTAAGCCCGCATGTTCTGCGGCACTCCTTTGCAACACATATGTTGAACCGGGGTGCCGATCTGCGCAGCCTGCAGACGTTGCTTGGCCATGCCGATATTTCAACAACCCAGATCTATATTTCAACCCGCCCGGAACGGCTTGCCGGTCTGGTGGCGACAGCCCACCCGCTTGCCAGCACGGACAAGGATGAGTAAAATGAATGCTGCTGTGTTGCTCTTGCTACAATTACAGGATAACTCATTGAAATGAGAAATTTTCTTGAATTTGAAAAACCGATTGCCAATTTAGAGGGCAAGGTGGAGGAACTTCGCCACATGAGCTCTGATGGCAGTATCAATATTGCTGATGAGATCGGTAAATTGCAGACACGCATCGAACGGGAGCTGAAGCAGACCTACGAAAAACTCGGCCCGTGGGAAAAGGTGCAGGTCGCCCGTCATCCCGACAGGCCGCGGGTAAGCGCGATAATCAAACAGCTTTTTGACGATTTCACACCACTTGCTGGTGACCGGAACTATGCCGAGGATTATGCGGTCATTGGGGGCATGGCCCGTTTCCGTGGTCAGGGTGTGATGGTGATGGGAACAGAAAAGGGCAGCACTACCGAGGAACGGATCAAACGGAATTTTGGTATGGCGCGTCCAGAGGGTTACCGCAAAGCGACCCGTCTAATGGAATTAGCTGGACGCTTTGGTCTACCGGTTCTTAGCTTTGTCGATACTGCAGGGGCCTATCCCGGCCGTGGTGCTGAAGAGCGAGGTCAGGCCGAGGCAATCGCGACCTCCATTCGCGCCTGTCTGCGTTTGCCAACGCCGATGGTGTCCGCCATTATTGGTGAAGGCGGTTCAGGTGGCGCCATAGCTCTTGCTGCTGGCAATCGCGTTGTGATGTTTGAGCATGCCGTCTATTCTGTGATTTCGCCTGAGGGATGTGCGTCGATACTGTGGCGCAGTGGCGAGCATGCACAAGAAGCAGCTGAGGCGTTGCGGATCACATCGGATCATATGAAGACACTTGGGGTGATCGATGCCATTGTTACAGAACCCTTAGGGGGCGCTCATCGTGATCAGACCGCCGCCATTTTCAGCCTTGGAACAGTCTGTTTTGAACAGCTGCATTCCATGCAATCAATGGACTCTGCCGCACTGATCGCCGACAGGTCAGACAAATATCTTACCATGGGCGATAAAGCGCTCGACTGATCAGCCTTACTATTTAGACGTCATAGGGTCTTGTATTGCTGAGTGAGGGTATGGCGCGTCGTGCCTGCTGCACTGCGTCAGGATTGAGGTCAGCAATAATCACGTCATCATTCGATCCGGGGCTGGCCACCTCGTCATCGGTTGCTGCTTCGGCGATGATTTCGCCAAAGGGATTGATGATCAGCGCATGCCCATAGGTCCGCCTGCCATCAGCATGTGTTCCGCATTGCGCCGGGGCGATCACAAAACATCCAGTCTCAATGGCGCGGGCGCGCAGCAATATATGCCAATGCGCCCGTCCGCTATCATAGGTAAAAGCAGATGGAACTGACAGAATGGTAGCGCCGGCACTCGCCATATCGCGGTAGAGCGCTGGAAAGCGAACATCATAACAGATACTCATTCCAATAGATGCCGCGCCACAATGGGCAACGACCATTTTTCCGCCAGCCTGAAAATTTTTTGACTCGGCATATTGCCTGCCGTCGCCGACATTGGCGTCAAACATGTGGATCTTGTCATAATGGTCGGCAATTGCCCCATCGGGCGCCATCAGATAACTGCGGTTGACGAGCTGTCCATCCTCGGATCGGTGGATCAATAAAGACCCGATCAGCAGCCATATCCCTTTGTCGCGAGCCATCTTGCTGAACCAGTGAAGGCTGGGGCTATCTGCCTCATTTTCGGCAAGATCAGCTAGATCTTTCCGGTTTGGTGCCAAAAAGGTTGCGGCCTCGGGAAGCGCGACAAGCTCAGCTCCCGCCTTGGCCGCGCTGGCAATCATAGGTTCAATATGGGCAAGGGTGGCGCTGGCATCTGCGCCAGAGCAATATTGCACAGCGGCAACGCGGAGCGTCTTGCTCAAGACACTCTCAAAAGCCTGTCGAGATGCCCAGCATTTTCCAGCCTGAACAATTCCTCGCAGTCACCAATATGCTCATTGTCGATGAAAATTTGTGGTACCGTATGACGTCCGCCCGAACGACTGCGCATTTCTGCACGACGGGCTGAATTCATCGAAGTATCGATTTGTTCATAGGTAGTGT
>CACCQD010000054.1 GCA_902547925.1 uncultured SAR116 cluster alpha proteobacterium
AACCAGACCATCAATTTCTTCGGTGAGGCCGACAAACAGACCAAACTCAGTGATGTTACGAATTTCCCCCTCGATTTCCGTGCCGGCTGGATTGGTGCCGCTGTAATCTTCCCACGGATTGCCTGCACATTGCTTGAGACCAAGCGAGATGCGGCGTTTTGAGAGATCGACATCAAGAACCATAACCTCAACCTGCTGGCTGGTGGATACGATCTTTCCGGGGTGAACATTTTTCTTTGTCCAGCTCATTTCTGAGACATGGACAAGTCCTTCAACACCAGCTTCCAGCTCGACGAACGCACCATAATCTGTGATGTTTGTCACACGACCTTCCATCTTTGCACCAATCGGGAACTTGCCTTCGACATTTTCCCATGGGTCTGACAGAAGCTGCTTCATGCCAAGAGAGATTCTCTGGGTCTCGGCATTAAAGCGTATGACCTGTACTTCAACGGTTTCACCGATCTGAAGCGCCTCTGATGGATGGCTGATACGTTGCCATGCGATGTCTGTAACGTGAAGAAGGCCATCAACACCACCGAGGTCGACGAACGCACCGTAATCTGTGATGTTCTTGACGACACCCTGAAGCACTTGGCCTTCCTGAAGGTTGGATACCAGTTCGGACCGAGCCTCTGCACGGGACTCTTCCAAAACAGCGCGGCGCGATACAACGATGTTGCCACGACGACGGTCGATTTTCAGAATCTGGAACGGTTGAGGTGTTCCCATCAGTGGACCGAGATCCCGAACTGGGCGAATGTCGACTTGGCTGCCAGGCAGAAATGCTGTCGCTCCTGACAGATCAACGGTGAAGCCGCCTTTAACCTTGCCAAAGATGATGCCAGTTACACGTTCCTGCTTTTCAAACGATGTCTCGAGCAGGCCCCAGGCCTCCTCGCGGCGAGCCTTGTCACGGCTGAGAACGGCCTGACCATTGCGATCTTCCATGCGCTCAACATAAACTTCAATTTCATCACCGACATTGAAGTCGGGTTCCTGGCCCGGGGAGGTTACCTCCTTCATCGGGACGCGGCCTTCAGATTTGAGGCCCACATCGATTACGACGGCATCACCCTCGATGCCAACAACAAAGCCGCGAACAACGCTGCCCTCGATGTTTGTGTTTTCTCCAAAGCTCTCGGCGAGCATGTCAGCAAAGTTTTCCGTTGCAGCGGTCGCTGCAGAATTGTCAACAGTTGTCAAAAATATCTCCGTTATCGCCCTTTGGTCAAAAGCTTGTAGCCCGGATGACACGTATTTGCCTCAGCTGGCCTGAGGGCCGTTTCGACTGAACATCACCCATAACAAATTGATGGATCAGAAACGGGAGTTTTTGGCGATCAGTTGGTTTATGCCAGCATTCCGTTTGTTAGAAAAATAAGAACAAGGTTGTTCAGTCACCCCGATCTTCGGTTTCAAGTGCCGACGATATGCTTCACATGGTCCAAGGCAACAGCAAAAACCTTGTCAGCGTCCATAGTTGACGTGTCAATGATTTTCGCACCGCCGGCCGCTCTCAGTGGGGCAACACTCCGGTTCCTGTCGCGCTGGTCACGCTTACGCATCTCTGCCAACACTTGGCGGAATATAACTGAATGCCCTGCATGAAGCAACTCCTTGAATCGCCGCTCAGCGCGCACTTCCAGCTTGGCGTCGATGAAAAGTTTTATTGGCGTTTCCGGCACCACCACAGATCCGATATCTCGGCCGTCGAGAACCGCTCCATTTCCGTGCGGGGGGTTGTTTGCAAAATTGCGCTGAAGCGTCAGAAGATTGGTGCGCACTTCCGGTAAAATAGCCACCTTTGAAGCTAGCGAGCCAACCTTGTCTGTCCGAATCTCCGGCACGCTGCATAGGCCAAGATCAAGTTTGGCTGATTCTTCAATTACCTGAATTTCATCAATAATATCTATTTCTGTGCCGGCATTTAGCAGCTGCAGAGCGAGCGCACGGAAGAGTGATCCTGTGTCGAGATGGGCAAGACTAAAATAATCAGCAAGGCGTTTTGACAATGTGCCTTTACCACTAGCGGCCGAACCATCAACTGCAATAATCATCGCTCCAATCATTCTGCCTCTGGCGCGGTGATGGCTCCACCACATTCGTTGATCAGATCGGCAAAGCCGGGAAAGCTGGTGTTGATGGTCTCGCATCCTGTGACTGTGATCGACTCCTCTGCTACCATCCCCAAAGTCAGAAAGGACATCGCGATTCGGTGATCATGTTGTGAGGCAATACTTACCCCCCCTTTTATAGTGCCTCCGGTTACCGTCATGCTATTATCATCATAGGTGACAGTCACACCAGCCATTGCCAGTCCATCGGCCATGACCTTGATGCGGTCAGTTTCCTTGACGCGCAGCTCAGCAATCCCCTGCATCACCGTCTGCCCAGTCGCAACCGATGCAGCGACTGATAAAACCGGATACTCATCAATCATCGAAGCGGCGCGTTCAGGCGGAACCGCAATACCGGTGAGCTTGCTGTGGCGCACTCGGATATCGGCAATCTTTTCACCGCCCTCGATACGCTCGTTGCTTATCTCAATATTGCCGCCCATTTCCTTAAGAGTGGTGATCAACCCGGTACGCAGGGGGTTCATTCCAACGGCTGGGATGGTGACATCACTATCGGCGCTGATCAGTGCCGCCACCATTACAAAGGCAGCTGACGAGGGGTCGCCGGGCACCAAAATATCCTGAGCAACAAGTTCTGCCTCACCAGCCAAGGTGACGCGATGGGTCCCGTTGGCATTGATGTCCTGACTGACTGAGGCACCAAAATGGCGCATCATTGACTCACTATGGTCACGTGATGCGTGCGGCTCGGTGACTATTGTCGTGCCTCTTGCATTCAATCCGGCCAGCAGCACGGCAGATTTGATCTGCGCTGATGCAACTTTACTCACGTGATCCGCGGCCAGCGGTGTTGCGGCACCCGTAATGGTTACCGGCAGCAGACCACCCTCACGGCTGGTGATCTTGGCCCCCATTTTTGCGAGTGGATCGGTAATTCTTGCCATTGGCCTGACAGAAAGCGACTCATCGCCGGTAAAGGTGGCGGTAATCGGCTGGCCAGCAATGACGCCCATGAGCAGGCGCGCACCTGTTCCCGAATTGCCGAGATTAAGGGGCTGATCTGGTGAGAACAGACCGTGCAGCCCAACCCCAATTATCTGCCAAGCACCAGTATTTGTTCTGGTGATCTCTACACCAAGCGCCCGCATTGCATTTACGGTTGCCATGACGTCATCACCCTCAAGCAACCCTGATACATTCGTGACCCCAACCGCCAGCCCACCCAGAATGAGCGATCGATGAGAGATTGATTTGTCACCCGGAACATCGAAGGTGCCTTGCAAGGAGGCCTGCCTGTGGGAGGTTAAAACCTCGCTCCGCGATAGTTTGCTCATTGCGTCCATTTGTCGTTAGATCCGATTTTGTTTGATCTTGCCTTAAGCCTAGACTTTGGCGCTGGTGTTAACATTTTTTCTGGCGCAATTGCAAATAGGACCGGGCTAGGACTTAAAACACAAAAGGTCGGTGATCGGCGTGAGTGCTGATGTGATGAGTGAAAATCCAATTTCTTCTCTGATTCTTCAAATTTTGCTTTGACAGTGCCGAAAATATGGGTCAAATCGCTTTTTGGTTTTGATGGTGTACTTAACTCAAGTGTGAACAAAAGGTTTGCGGTCATGGCAAAGGCAAAACTTGGCACAAAGCGGTCCTGCACATCCTGCGGCTTGCGCTATTATGATCTCAATAAAAACCCGATAACCTGCCCCAGTTGCAATGCTGAATTTGACTTTGATTTACTGCTAAAAACACTTAAATCACGGCAGCCTGTAAAGGCTGTAAATGATGATGAGGGCGTGGCCAGTGAGGGGGAAGTTACCCTGGTCGAAGCGACTCAATTGGATCAAAATGCTGACAAAACATCACCTTCAGATGATGACGCCATTTCCAG
>CACCQD010000055.1 GCA_902547925.1 uncultured SAR116 cluster alpha proteobacterium
TGGGATTTCGATGGTGAAAGTGCCATCGCTGTAATTTCTGCGCCGAGAGAACCTCGAATAGCTATTGGATCTAATGTTTCATCAAGCTTGGCCAACAACACGGAACCATCGCGAAAGCCAGCAAAGACGGCATCCTCATTTTGCAATGCTAAAACACACGTCGCAATTTGTTTCCGATTGTGAGCAACGCACAAGGGAGATCGTTCCATGGGGCCATTCTTACCATCAAATGGCCAGCAGATAGCTTCATCGGCACCGGAAGTCACAAGAAAAGGAGTGTCCCCGGCCCAGGCAAAACTTTTGACCTTGGCGGGATAGCCTGACATGGCAAGGTTGGCTTTGTCGCGTATCCTCCATCCATGAACAGCATTTTCTTGCATGGCAGTGACAAGATATTTTCCATCTGGACTAAAGGTTACGGCACCATGAAATCCTTTCCATACAAAAGTTGAGGATTTCCATTTTCGCTTGGTGCGTTCCCATAGTGTGACGCCTCCATAATGTGACACGGCCAGTCGCTGTCCTTTTGCATCAAAACTAAGACCACCAACCGTACTTGAGTGAATAAAGTTTAATGGCTTGGGTTGCCCGGCGGACCACAAACGAACATTTTTACCAGAAGAACAGGCTACCAGGTCATGGCTTGCCGCAACACAATCAACCCACTTTGTATCAAAGTCGGCAAGCTCTTCGATCACCCCATTAGGACTGACTTTTAGAAGCCTTCCATCGTCACCACCCGTTATTAGGGAGTCTTGATAAGCAGTCATGCATAACACGACGCCGAGATGGGCTTGCTGAGCTAAAGGCTCTTTTCCGGGATAGAAAAATCTGATGGTACCATCCCCACAACCAATCGCTACGGCATTTCCCACTGTCGTTGCGCCTGTCACTGGGGCACCAAGCTCGAATTTTAGCCCAAGCCGTTCAACCGCAGTTTCGCTGATACCTATCCTTTTAGCCTTGCCATCAACATTTTCTGAGGTCACGCCGCTTTGCATGCCTCAAAACCTTCCTTGAGGTTCATGCTGTCCAGATTACGGCCGATAAAGACCATACGGGAATTCCTAGTTGTTCCCTCTGGCCAAGCGCCCATTGGCGATGCGTCCATAAGCATGTGTACGCCCTGGAAAACATAGCGTTCATCTATCCCAAGAAATTCAATAATACCCTTCGAGCGCAAGATATCCTGGCCATGTGTTTGAAGAAGCTTGCCAAACCAGGTCTCAAATTTATCCAGGTCCAGGGGGGTCTCGGATACAAACGAAACACTGGTCACGTCATCATCATGTTCGTGGTCATGTTCCGACTCTAAGAAGTCTGGCTCTACCTCGAGTACGCGGTCCAGACTGAAAGCGTTCAAACCAAGGATATTTTCCAGCGGCGCGTCGCAATGAGCAGTTTGGATGATCTTAGTGTATGGATTAATTTTTTTGATACGCTTTTCGACGCCCTCCAAACCAGATTTGTCAACAAGGTCTGTTTTGTTAAGCAACACAACATCTGCAAATGCTACCTGTTCCTCCGCCTCATGATGTTCACCCAATTGGGAATTCAAGTGGACAGCATCAGCGACCGTAACGATCGCGTCGAGTTTTGTACGATCTGCTACATCCTGGTCTACGAAAAAAGTCTGGGCAACAGGGGCTGGATCTGCAAGGCCAGTGGTCTCAACTATTATGGCATCTAATTGATCTGCCCGCTTCATTAGCCCACTCAAAATACGAATTAAGTCGCCCCGGACGGTGCAGCAAATGCAGCCGTTATTCATCTCAAAGACTTCTTCATCAGCGTCTACTACGAGATCATTATCAATACCCTCTTCGCCAAATTCATTGACGATTACCGCATACCGACGGCCATGCTGTTCAGTGAGGATGCGATTGAGAAGTGTTGTTTTTCCCGCACCAAGAAAACCTGTTAAAACAGTCACAGGCACTTGCGAAGTTTGAGCCATAATTATACCTCTCTAACGTTTTTCCAATTGAGGTTCGCAGTCTTTGCACGAACCATGAATTTCCATAACCGAGTGTTTTGGCGAAAAGCCGGAGTGCTCACTCAGGGCAGCTAAAGTCTTTACCAAACGCTTATTGATGTGTTCAGTAACATTTCCGCAATCCTTACAAATCTCAAAAACAGCAGCTTCTTCATGGTTAGGATCACAACAGGTTGTCCACGCTTTTAGTGACTCGATTCGGTGGATGCGTCCATCTTTATGCAGTTTTTCGAGTGCGCGATAGACGGTTGTAGGGGCAGTAATGCCATCGGCACGAAGTCCTTTAAGGATTTCATATGCTGCAACAGGGTTTTTTTGACTCTTTATATAGTCAAGCACCCGTTCTGCATGCGAAAGGTGACCTACAGAGTTTTCCATAATCGTCCTCAGCACTGTTTGGTTGACAAATCATAACAGGGCATTATACCCATTGCAATGTTATAACATTACATTTAGCAACTTTGCGTGGATGGTCACTCAAATATGCTAAATTGATTCTTTGATGAACTGTAGCGAGACCAGAAAGGAAGAACTAGTTCGTGAGTTGCGGCGGTAAAATATCTCCTCTCGGAGTAACAGGTTTGAATTTTGCCTCAGGGGCGCATCTCTCAGTGGAAAACGCTAGCTGGTTTTTACCTGAAGCTAATCAAATGATACTTCACCCCATTAATTTCGATCTTCCAGCTGGTAAGGTCCTCGGTGTTGTAGGCCCAAATGGGGCGGGCAAGTCAAGCTTGCTAAGACTCCTTTACCGCTATTATGCCCCAACCACGGGAACCGTGAAGATTGACGGCGCTGATATAAATCAGATGTCAGCGCGTGTCGCTGCCCGCAAAGTCGCTGCTGTATTGCAAGAGCAACCTACCGACTTTGGATTGACTGTTCACGAAATTGTTGCCCTTGGACGAACACCTTATATCCGAGGGTTTGGCGGTGTAACCGACGAACGCGGGGCACGGGTGGTGCAGGGAGCCTTGCGACAACTCGATCTTTTGAAATTTGCTGAAAGGCAGCTCGGCACCCTGTCTGGTGGCGAACGACAGCGTGTCATGGTTGCACGTGCCCTCTGTCAGGAGCCAAGTCTACTTATCCTTGATGAACCTACAAATCATCTTGATATCCATCATCAACTTGAGGTGTTGGAACTGATACGTGAGATGCCTTTAACGATAGTGACCTCGTTGCATGATCTAAATCTGGCCGCGTCTAATTGTGATGATGTCCTCCTTTTAAAAGAAGGTAAACCCCTTGGCTTTGGATCGGCAGACGAAGTTTTTTCTGAAGCCGCCATTTCACAGGCATTTCGTGTGAGAGCAAAAAATGAAAATCTCAGCCCAAGCAATACCAAACATCTAACATTCACCCTGTAAAAATAAGGAAAATAATAATGAAATACATTGCAATTGGTATGTTTGCCCTCGTAATGAGCAACAGCTTTGCACTAGCGGATACTACTGTTCAAAGCTGCAACCGATCAGTGACATTCGATGCACCGCCAAGCCGCGCTATTTCAAATGACGTTAACCTTACGGAAATGATGCTGGTCTTGGGCTTAGCTGAACGTATGGTTGGCTACACAGGCATATCCGGCTGGAAAACACTCGATGAGGAAATGCGGGATGGAGTAAAAGAATTACCAGAGCTCTCTGCAAAATATCCGTCAAAAGAAGTTCTCGTGGGAGCTGATGCAGACTTTTTCTTCGCTGGTTGGAACTATGGAATGAAAGTCGGTGGCGAGGTAACGCCTGAAACATTAGCACCGTTTGGAATTAAGGTTTATGAGCTAACTGAGAGTTGCAGTCATGTCATGGAAAGGAATAAATCAAGTATTGACGATATGT
>CACCQD010000056.1 GCA_902547925.1 uncultured SAR116 cluster alpha proteobacterium
CGGGCGGAGTCCAAAAACTTCTCGGTGTCATTGCTGACAGCGCGACGCGGCGCGGTTTTCTAGTCTCGTCATTTTTGCTAACGGCGAATTGGGGCATGTTTGTCTATGCGGTGCAGTCTGGCCACGCCATTGAGGCGGCGCTCGGATACTTTATCTATCCGCTTGTTGCAGTTGTTCTGGGTATCCTGCTTCTGCGTGAACAGCTGGACCATCTTGGCTGGGTGGCGGTCGGCATTGTTGTTTGCGGTGTTCTTTCCAAGATGGGGCTGGATGGCCGGCTGCCGGTCATCGGCCTATGTCTGGCTGTTACCTTTGGTCTTTATGGTGTGATCCGAAAAAAGATGGGAATTGATCCCGTCATGGGCATTTTTGTCGAGACGCTGTTCTTGGTGCCGCTGGCCGCCGGCTATCTAATCTGGATGGCCTGTGTTGGCCAACCAATCTTTTATGGCGGCGGATTTATCAATATTCTGCTGGCGCTGTTCGCCGGTGTGATCACGGTGGTGCCGTTATTGTTCTATCATGCGGGTAATCGAGACCTGCCGATGGCCATGGCCAGCCTACTGTTTTACGCCAACCCGGCAACCCAGCTCTGCCTTGCTGTGTTCGTCTTTGGCGGGGTGTTCACCTTTGCCGACGGGCTAACCTTTGCGTTGATCTGGGCAGGGGTCGTCGTCTATTTTGCTAGCCGGCCACGGGCGAGCCTGCTCCCCGCCACCAACTGAAAGCAACGGATGATCTGGTCCCGATTGATGTGGCTCCCGATAATCTGGCCCCGGATGATCTTACCAAGGATAATCTGGGGTCAGCGGTTATCAGTCGTTGACAGGGCTGCGGTCAGGTCTCAGTCGATGACGGTTGCCGAGACGATCTTGTCCGGATCTGCCGGCGGTTCGCCAATGGCGATCTTGCGCACTGTGTCCATGCCGCGCTCAACCTGTCCCCAGACGGTGTATTGGCCAGTCAGATGTCCACACCCCTCAAAACAGATGAAAAACTGGCTGTCGCCTGAATTCGGGTTCATTGAGCGGGCCATGCCAACCGTGCCGTCACGATACTCATAATCTGTGAACTCAGCTTCGAGCTTCTGTCCTGAACCGCCCATGCCGGTGCCATCCGGATCGCCGGTCTGCGCCATGAAGCCGGGGATCACCCGGTGAAAAATAATGCCGTCATAAAAGCCGTTGCTGGCCAGTTCGGTGATTCGTGCCACATGTTTTGGCGCCAGTTCGGGTAGCATTTTGATTTCGACCTGCCCCTGGCTGGTCTCGAGAAGCAGGGTCTGCCCCGCCCCATTTTCGCTGGTTGCGTTTGCTGCAGTTGTCATAATGAAAAAGGTAACTCCTAGAAGTGCGGTTATAAATCGGCTCATGAACCCGTCCTGTGCTGGCTGTTTATGAACAAGATCCGTGCAGACGGGCTGCACTGGACCACCATGGGCAAAACCCGGCCTAAAGTGATATAGGATGGTTTTGCCCTGGTTAAAGATGCTGATCAGAAAAGCGCGTCAAGCTGGTCATCGCTAAGATTGCCTGGAACGATGGTGATCGGCACCCGGCAAAGTGACGCCCCGCGTGACGTCAGAAAACTGATCAGGGGTCCGCTTGTCTCCGATTGGGTGTCCGCGCCCAGAACCAGTAAAGAGATTGACGGCTCCTCGTCAATCAGCGCCAGCAATTCATCGCTGATGTCACCCTCGCGAAAAAACAGCACCGGAATCTCACCGGTCAGCCCCTTGGCATATTCGGCATGGATGGTCATTTTTTCCTCGGCAGCCTCGCGCGCTTCCTGGCGCATCAATTCACCAACCCCGGCCCAATATTCGAATTCGGCGGGTGCGATGCAATACATCAGCGCGACCTTGCCGCCAACGGCTTTGGCGCGCCCACAAGCGAATTGCAGTGCCTGATGCATTTCCTCCGAATTGTCAACAACGACCAGAAATACCGGATCCTTCTTCGCCATCTTCAGCCCCCTGAACAGGTAAGTTTCACCAAAACTATGTTGTTATCCGCGTCTATTTGTGGCGAAAGGCGACGGCTGCGAGCCAGCCCGAACACACAGCAAAGACAATTGCGAACAACCCATAGAATGCCGAGTAGTCGTGCGCGAAATTATAGATCAGCGCGCTCAATCCAGCCCTCTTTATCTTCATGCCAGTGGTTTCTTCACTGAGGACATCGCCATCACGAAAATGCACGACACGAACCTCATAATTACCTGGAGGTACATTTTTTGGCAAATCCAGCGTTGCCCGGAACAGCATGTTCCGCTGCAAGGTCACCGCTGCTGTTTTTTCGGCCCACAGGCCCATATCCTGCATATTGCGGATCAACCCACCGATCAAAGCCGCGCTGGCGATGGTTGCGGCATTGGCTGTCGTTGCGCTTGCACTCTCCCCATGGGCGGTTTGTGCGCCCCCTTGCCTGGTGAATTCCAGCGGTAGGCTGCGGGCACCAATTCTGGCTGCGCGGAGCGTGTCAGGTGTGGCAAGCTCGACAAGTGGGCGTGTTGAGAAAATATGATAAAAGCTGGGTGCATTTTCCCAGATATTGGTCTCGACATTGACCCAGATGCCGGCCACCTTGTCGCTGCGCCGCTGGGCAAGACGAATCTGTGGGCCGGAGACAAGCATCACGACATCATCGCCATCGCTCCCCTCAAAGGCACCAAAGAGTAGCAGTTCTGTGCCGTGATAGCTGCTGGTGATCTCGACATTGTTCTGCGATAGATCGACGACAAGCCGTTGCGGGGTGGCGCTGGCCGGCACCAGCGCCAGCATTAGCCACAATCCCAGCATTATCATCACACTGTTTTGCTTGCTCATTTCAGCAACTCCACCGACAGCAGATTCTCGGGCCTTACCACCAGATCATAGCCAATTTTGGCACAGACAGCCAAAACCAACAGCGCCAGCAGACCGCGTAATTGTTCGCCGCGCAGGACCGAGCTGGCCCGGCTGCCAAACTGCGCCCCGATCACCGCACCAAACAGCAGCAGACCCGCCAATACGAAATCGACTGTTTGTGTCTGGATTGACTGCAACAGGGTGACGTTGGCCGTCACGAAAATGATCTGGAACAGCGAAGTGCCAACAACCACTGATGTCGGCATGCCAAGCAGATAGATCATCGCCGGCACCATGATAAAGCCGCCGCCAACACCCATAATCGCTGCCAAAACGCCGACAAAAGCGCCGATTACAAGCGGCAAGATGGCGCTGATATAGAGCTTTGAGCGGCGAAAGCGCATCTTGAAGGGCAGGCCATGCAGCCAGTTATGCTGGTGCAGCTTGCCCC
>CACCQD010000057.1 GCA_902547925.1 uncultured SAR116 cluster alpha proteobacterium
CGGTCTTACTTCATTTGTCATTTGATACCTCATTTCACGCGTTTTCGATTTAATCAAGGAATCATGTCTGTTTTTTTTCTAAACGCTCTTTATCACAGCAATATTAATGCCAATATCCTTTGGGTGGAACAAACTTCTGGCCGGGCCAGTGCGATCGTAGGACATATTGATTTCGTGACCGATTTTATAAACACTGTAAACAGCAAAGGAAGGTGTCCTGAAGGCACTAAAGCGCAGGAAAGTTTGATTAGAGTGGCAGACTGGACCGTGAAGAAATGATGGATAAGCATAGGCTTAGCGCAGAGCGGAAAGATGGTGATGATGGCGGTGGCCAGTCGCAACTGGTTCTCGACAGCCACACCAAAACCAGAAAACCGTCGATGTATAAAGTTCTGATGATGAATGATGACTACACGCCGATGGAGTTTGTCGTGCATGTGCTGCAACATTTCTTCAACCTGTCCAACACCCAGGCCAACGATATTATGCTAAATGTCCATCGTCGCGGCATCGGGGTGTGTGGCATTTACAGCTACGAGGTTGCTGAAGCGAAGGCTACTAAGGTCATGGAATATGCAAGGCAAAATGAACATCCGCTCCAACTGCAACTGGAAAAGGAATAGGAAGCATGCTGTCAAGAGAACTTGAGGGGACCCTGCGCCGGGCCATGGGGGCGGCCACAGCAAAAGGGCATGAATTTGCCACGCTGGAGCATTTGCTTCTTGCGCTGACCGAAGACAGTGATGCGCTCGAAGTTCTGTCCGCCTGCAAGGTTGATATCCAGGAGTTGCGTTCCCGCCTAACTGATTACATCGAAACCGAGCTTGCCTCAATTGTCAGCCACAGTGACAATCTCGACGTGCAGCCGACCGCCAGCTTTCAGCGTGTGATTCAGCGCGCGATAATTCACACCCAATCGTCAGGCCGTGAGGTCGCGACAGGAGCAAATGTCCTCGTATCGATCTTTTCCGAGCGTGAAAGCCATGCCGTTTGGTTTCTCAAATCCCTAAACATG
Source organism: uncultured SAR116 cluster alpha proteobacterium (assembly GCA_902547925.1). Classification (GTDB taxonomy): domain Bacteria; phylum Pseudomonadota; class Alphaproteobacteria; order Puniceispirillales; family Puniceispirillaceae; genus MED-G116. The sequence continues at coordinate 1,016 of CACCQD010000057.1, forward strand.
ACGCGCCTTGATGCTGTGTCCTATATCAGCCATGGCAGCGATGGCAACATTGGTCGGGGTGCCGAAGAACGGGTTGAATCAGACACCGAAACTACGGAAGGCAGCGATCCGCTCAGCCAATATGCGGTTGATCTGATCGCCAAGGCATCGGATGGTCGTATCGATCCTTTGATCGGTCGCGATCGGGAGCTTGACCGCACCATTCAGGTGCTGTGCCGCCGCACCAAGAACAACCCGCTCTATGTTGGCGATCCGGGTGTTGGCAAGACCGCAATCGCCGAGGGGTTGGCACTTCGTATCCACAATGGCGAGGTGCCTGATGTTCTCAGCACTGCGGTGATCTATTCGCTCGATATGGGTCAGCTGCTTGCTGGCACGCGCTATCGTGGTGATTTTGAGGAGCGGCTCAAAGCTGTAATGAAGGCTGTCGCCGAGGACGAGAACGCCATTTTATTTATCGATGAAATTCATACGGTGATCGGTGCTGGCGCAACTTCAGGCGGAGCCATGGACGCCTCCAACCTGCTCAAACCAGCGCTTCAGGAAGGCGCTCTCCGCTGTATAGGGTCGACCACCTATAAGGAATACCGCGGGCATTTTGAAAAGGACCGCGCGCTGGTGCGCCGTTTTCAGAAAATCGACGTGAATGAGCCGACCATTGCCGATACGATCAAAATTCTCAACGGCTTGAAGAGCCGGTATGAGGATCATCACAAGGTACGCTTCACCGGTGCGGCGCTAAAGGTTGCGGTCGATCTGTCAGCCCGTTACATCAATGACCGCAAATTGCCGGACAAGGCGATTGACGTCATTGACGAGGCAGCTGCGGCGCAGAATCTGCTGCCCAAGTCACGCCGGAAGCAGTCAATCGGCCAGCGTGAGGTAGAGGCGACAGTGGCGACGATGGCCCGTATTCCCTCAAAGCATGTCAGCCGTGATGACAAAGCGGTTCTGGCGTCACTCGAGGGTGATCTGAAACGGCTGGTGTTTGGCCAGGATAAGGCGATCAGTGCGCTGGCCTCGGCCATCAAACTTTCACGTGCGGGCCTCCGCGAGGCGGAAAAGCCGGTTGGCAATTACCTGTTTTCAGGACCGACGGGTGTCGGCAAAACTGAGGTTGCCCGTCAGTTGGCAGAAGCGCTCGGTATCAAGCTGTTGCGCTATGATATGTCAGAATATATGGAACGCCACACCGTTTCGCGGTTAATTGGCGCGCCTCCAGGCTATGTCGGTTTTGATCAGGGTGGGTTGCTCACCGATGCTGTTGATCAGACGCCGCATGCGGTGTTGCTTCTTGATGAGATTGAAAAAGCGCATCCGGATCTGTTCAACATTCTGCTGCAGATCATGGATCATGGTAAATTGACGGATAATAACGGCAAATCAGTTGATTTCCGCAATGTTGTCCTGATCATGACAACCAATGCCGGGGCACAGGAACTCTCAAAAAAGGCGATCGGTTTCAACCGTGAAATGAATGAGGGGGCCGATATCGAAGCTATTGAAAAGCTGTTCAGCCCAGAATTCCGGAACCGGCTGGATGCGATCATTCCGTTTGCTCCGCTTGAACATGATGTGATCCGCCTTGTGGTTGATAAATTCATCATGCAGCTTGACGCCCAACTTGCGGAACGCAACGTCGAGATCGAGCTGACGGAAGCCGCCCGTGATTGGTTGGCAAATCGGGGATATGATCGTAATTACGGTGCCCGTCCGCTCACCCGTGTTGTACAGGAACACATTAAAAAGCCACTTGCCGACCAGCTGCTTTTTGGTGATTTGACAGGCGGCGGGCTTGCGCTCGTTGATGTTGAGGATGACGCGCTTGTTGTGACGGTGAAGGCACCGCCGCAAAAGGCGCTTCCGGGCAAACGTACTGCCTTGCCTGCACCTGAACGCAGCTAGGTCTGGCGCTGCGTAGCGCCTCAGTCCTGCGTGCAACCCCGTTTAAACGGGCTGGCTATGGTGATGTGATTGGCTTCTTGGTCAATGCTGCGTTCTTCGGCCATCAAAAAGC
>CACCQD010000058.1 GCA_902547925.1 uncultured SAR116 cluster alpha proteobacterium
TACTCCTTTTTTACCAACTGATGATCCACCGGACTCAACAACTGGCGTTTTAATGGATGGGTTCTTGCCAAGTTGCTCCGCAACAATCGTAGCAAATGGCAAAACGGTAGAGGATCCAGCAATACTGATATAGTCACGTGCTGTTGCAATCCCAGATGTAGCGGTAAGTGCTGCTACTGCTACTGCGGCTGTGATAAACGAACTTTTAAGCATAAGAATAGCTCCCGAATTGATTGCTTTGATAGCTTCGTGATACGCCTCGAATGTTACAAAAATATTTCACCAACCTTACGGCTTTATGAAATACGTCCCCACCCGCACATCACCCAGCCGGCAAGCCAATTTAAATGCGGTAAAAAAATCGGAGATATTTTTATGAAAGGGAGATGTCGGCGCACCGAAACGGGCCGCTGAAAAAAGTGCGGCATCAAATCATCCATACCAAAACTGCTTCTGTCTTTGAGCACTTTAGGAAGAACTTCGAACAAATGGCCCATTGACTATTAACTAGTCAGGAAATGCAATTTGCCCTCCTGTCATTGGTGCATGAACGCCAGTCGTATCAGGAAAGCTGATGGCAAGGCCAGAAATCCGTCGCGCGGCCAGAAAAGCAAAACATTCCGCCTCAACCGCGTCGCCGCGCCAGCCAAGATCATCAGCATTTTGCACACTCACGCCAGCGCGCGTTGCAACTTCATTCATCAAAATGGGGTTGCGGCGCCCGCCGCCCGATACAAAAAGCCTGCTTGGTCGGGATGGTAGAAGATCTAGTCCTCGGCCAACCGCGGCACCGGCGAATGCTGTCAACAGAGCCGCGCCATCCTCTGGAGAACAACCGCCGGCCATCGCCGCCTGAAAATCAAATCGGTCAAGCGATTTTGGAAAGGGCATTGTGAAATAGGGATGATCCAGCAGACGGGCCAATTTTGCCTCGTCAACTTGGCCGGCTTGGGCCAACGCACCCCCGTGGTCCATCTCGCCCAATCCAATTGATTTTACCCAGTCATTAATCGGCGCATTTGCCGGCCCCATATCAAAGGCAATGAGCCGACCTTCAGCGCTCCGCCAACTTAGATTGGCAACCCCACCCAAATTCAATACCGCCGCATCCGCACCCACTCCAACTCGTTCAAGCAATGCCGCATGATATGAGGCGCATAGCGGCGCGCCATGTCCGCCCGCCGCAACATCATCGCCGCGTAAATCAAAAACAACAGGACGACTAAGATGATTCGCCATCAGCTTGCCATCACCAAGCTGCCGGGTGCAGCCATTTTTATCCGCTGTTGGCGCGCGGTGAAGAACGGTCTGCCCATGGAAGCCAATCGCCGCGAGCGAGGAAAGAGGCAGTCCCTGCTCGGTCGCAAGGCTGGCCACGGCATCGGCCTGCGCCAATGTCAGACGCATCTCGGCCTCAGCAAAAACGGCCGGTTCAGGACCGGTGAAATTCCACACCAAAGCCGTGTCCAACGCTCTGGCCACAAGATCACGTATATCCTGCGTATAGGGGATCAACTCAAAGGCACCGAATTCAGTAATTCCCACGCCATCAGTGCGCAGAAAAGCCACGTCAATATTGCCGTCAAGCACGGTTCCCGTCATCAAACCGGCAAACCATTGCGGTGGCATCTGCGCTGTTGTTATGTCCTTCACGGGAGCTGTCATTCGCTGGCACTCTGGTTACTGGTAACCTAGTTAGACGGGATGATTTCAACACCCTTGCGGCAAAGCTGATCAATTAGTCCTTGGCTCCATCAGCGAGCGGAATTGCCTGCTCGTGTAAAGCACAATTCTTCTGCTTACCCATACTGTCTCTTGTCTTGGTATATTCATCCTGCTCTCATCGACCCACGGGTGGCCCAGTGAGGACCATCATGGCTGACATGCTTGTCCGCAACAAGCTGTTTTCCTGTGCTCTTGTCTTTGTTGCTCTTCAACTATTTCTGCAAGCCCTTTGCCCGGGTTAATTTGATCGCATCGTGATGCGGTTTATGAACATGCTTTTCGCATTTCCATTTATCCTTCCTGCCATTGGCATCATAGCTGTTCTTGACCCCAATTTCCTTAGTGCTACGATCACTATCGCCATTGTCAATATTCCAATCCTCGCCCGCCTTCTTCGCGGCCCGTCTCTGGTGATTTGCCAGAGTGAATACATCAAAGGAGCAGAAGCCATTGGTGCTTCTGAAATCCAGATCTTATACCTGCATTTGTTGCCAAATCTTGCCTCCGTGATCCTTGCCAAGGCAAGCCTGCTCTTGTCGGCCACAATCCTTGTCGAGGCATCACTTTCCGTCCTCGGGCTTGGTGCCCAGCCGCCGGTGCCGTAATCAGGGCTGACGTTTTCATAGGCGCGTAATTTTCCATTGTTGAACCCGCGGCCAGCGGCGTTTTCCGGGTTGGCGATCCTGTTCTTGTCACCTGGCTTCAACCTTCTCGAAGACGCTTTACGCGATATGCTTGATCCACGGCTTCGCGCTGGACCACAGACCAGCGTGACGGCGGGTGATGCGAAGACTCATGCCCACGTGAAGGCCATGCTTGAGGATCATAATTCCGTGGAATGCCCAGCCAACGCGCTTTGCCACCATCCGGACCTGAGAATAATACTGGACAGTGTGGCAACCAAGCGTCTTACTGCAGAGGCTCTCAACTGGTTGGAACCAACTTTCACCCCTCCAACAGGCATTGAACAATGACCGTGCAAAAAGATACTGAAGCCCCGCCTGACGCCAGGCAATGGCTTGACCACCTTGATGACGCCACCGCGCTGGCGGTGATGCTGGATGATCAGGCAGAGGCCACTACCGCCATCAGACAAAGTCTTGGTCAAATTGAAAGGGCTGCGGCGGCCATAACCAAAAGAATGGCAGAAGATGATACCGCGCGCA
>CACCQD010000059.1 GCA_902547925.1 uncultured SAR116 cluster alpha proteobacterium
TGGTTTTTGCCGCAGGCCCGCGCGATTGTCTGTGCTTCAAGGCTCATCACCTTGAGATAGTTGCGCAATCGTCTGCCGCCGTCAATTGGATCAAAGCGTGCCATCAGGTTTGGGTCCTGTGTGGTGATGCCGGCGGGATCATTGCCCTCATGCCAGTCATCATAGGCACCGGCGGTTGTGCCAAGGGCGTTATAGTCAGCCTCCCAGCGGGGATCATTGTCGCCGAGTGCGATCATTGCGGCCGAGCCGATGGACACTGCATCCGCGCCAAGTGCCAATGCCTTGGCCACATCGGCGCCGGTGCGGATGCCGCCAGAGATCACCAACTGCACCGTGCGATGCATTCCCAGATCCTGCAGCGCCTTGACAGCTGGCCGGATGCAGGCAAGCGTTGGCTGGCCGACATGTTCAATAAACACATCCTGGGTTGCTGCGGTGCCGCCCTGCATGCCGTCAACAACAACGACATCCGCCCCTGCCTTGACCGCAAGCGTGGTATCGAAATAAGGGCGCGCCCCGCCAACCTTGACATAGATCGGCTTTTCCCAATTAGTGATTTCACGCAATTCCAGAATTTTGATTTCCAGATCATCCGGTCCGGTCCAATCCGGATGCCGGCAGGCAGAGCGCTGATCGATCCCGGCGGGCAAATTGCGCATCTCAGCGACCCGGTCACTGATTTTCTGGCCAAGCAGCATGCCGCCGCCGCCTGGCTTGGCGCCCTGGCCAACGACCACCTCGATCGCGTCACAGCGCCGAAGGTCATCAGGGTTCATGCCATAGCGTGAGGGTAGATATTGATAGACCAGCTTTTGCGAGTGACCGCGCTCTTCCTCGGTCATCCCGCCATCCCCCGTGGTTGTCGAGGTGCCGGCCAGCGTTGCTCCCCGGCCAAGCGCTTCCTTGGCGGGTCCTGACAAGGCGCCAAAACTCATTCCGGCAATGGTAATCGGGATATCGAGCTCAATCGGATTTTTTGCATGGCGTGTTCCCAGCCGGACACTGGTCTCGCACTTTTCCCGATAGCCCTCAAGAGGATAGCGTGACATTGACGCGCCCAGAAACAGCAGATCATCAAAATGTGGCACCTTGCGCTTGGCACCGCCACCGCGGATGTCATAAATGCCGGTCGCCGCCGCCCGTCTGATTTCGGCATTGACCGAACCGCTGAAGGTTGCCGACTGGATCGGCACGGTGCGCGGCCTATTTATTTTGTTCTCATCCATGTTTGCGTCCTCAATATGCGCCAGCGTTGTCGATGTCGAAGTGATAGAGCTTGCGTGCTGATCCATAGCGGGTGAAATCTTCTGGGCGGGCATCGGCGCCCGCCTGATCCAGCAACCCCTGCAACAGCGCGATATGCTCGGCCCGCATCTCCTTCTGCACACAGTCAGCGCCAAGGCTTTTTACCGTTCCCCGGACAAACAGCTGTGCCTCATAGAGCGAATCACCAAGCGCGTCACCAGCATCGCCAAGAACAACCAGAGTGCCTGACTGCGCCATAAAGGCCGACATATGCCCGATATTGCCATGCACAACGATGTTGATCCCCTTCATGGCAATGCCACAGCGCGATGAGGCATTGCCCTTGATGACAAGCAATCCCCCCCGCCCGGTGGCGCCGGCATATTGACTGGCATCACCCTCGATCATAACGGTGCCCGACATCATGTTCTCGGCAACGCCAGGGCCGACCGATCCCTCGACAAGGATATCCGCCTGCTTGTTCATGCCACCGCAATAATAGCCGGTTGAACCCTTGATCTTTACCTCAATGGGGGCGTCAAGACCGACAGCGATGGCGTGGCTGCCACGCGGATTGATGATCTCCCAGCTTGTCTGGTTGCTGTCATCTGCCTGATCATGCAGCGTCTGGTTCAGCGCCCGCAATCCCTGGTCCTCGAGGTCAAAAATCTGCATGTCAATGTGTCCAGAAATAAACGGTTGCGGGCTCAGGCTCCCAGACGCGGGCCGCGTCAATCCCGGGCAGATTTACCAAAGCACGATATTCCGAGCCAAAAGCGACATATTGATCGGTTTCGGCCATGACGGCGGGCTTGCAGGCGATGGGGTCACGCACAACGCCAAATCCGTCACGCGTGCCAACAACGAAAGTGTAAAACCCATCGAGATCGTCCAGCCCACTCTCCAGCGCTTCGCCAAGGCTGGCACCCTGTTGCATCTTGTGGGTGAGGTAAGCGGCCGCCACTTCGGTATCATTATCCGTCTCAAAATGAATGCCGTCCCGGATCAGCGTGCGCCGCAGGCTGTTGTGATTGGACAACGAGCCATTATGCACAAGACATTGGTCGGCGCCGGTGGAAAAAGGATGCGCGCCCATCGTTGTGACTGCGGATTCGGTCGCCATGCGTGTGTGGCCGATGCCATGTGTCCCGCTCATCCTTGATACCGAAAACCGCTCGGCAACAGACCGTGGCAGCCCGACCTCCTTGTAAATCTCAATCGCCTCGCCAACGCTCATAATCCGGACAGTGGGCCGTATCCCGGCCAAAACAGCGCGCACATCAGCGGCCTTGGCCGCCGGAACCAGCAACACAGCATGCGTGTCCTTTACCGCCAGCGATACCGTGCCGGCATCCGCCTCTATCGCTGCCGCTACCTCATCAGCAAGACTGGCAAAATCTGTATCAGCTGAATGCGATTGCAAAGTGATCTTGGCAATGCTGCGGCTGACCTCACCGTCACCGCCATAAATGGCAATGCCAGCACTGTCAGGGCCACGGTCAGACATCGTCACCAGCATCTCAGACAACAGTTCCCCCAACTGGGACTGCAGACTCTGGTCCTTC
>CACCQD010000060.1 GCA_902547925.1 uncultured SAR116 cluster alpha proteobacterium
AACTCTTCTCAACAACGATGCCTTGTGCTTTGAGAATGTTGTTCGCCCTTTCACAGACAGCATTGGGAGAAAGGCTCTTTATTTCAATTTCATCCGCTCGGTCTCTGATGCCTTTGTCTAGTGCATGGATGTGATTTGTTGTCAAAATTACACAGCCAATTGCGTTGTCCATGAATGCACGAAGATGGTGTTGATTGATTTCGGAAAGCTGGTCCAGTTCATCTATAACCGCGGTTGTAATGCGGCTCCACAAAATAAGGGTTTTTTACACCCCTTGAAGCCCAAAGATTGCCCCAAAGGATAACTCTAGATTTTCCCTAAGAGTGCCCCAACGGCCCTAGCCGCGAAACAAACCGTGGATGACTCATTGCTGGCGATTTGTAAATCACTAACCCTTAACGTTATCAGTATAGGGAAAGTGTGCAGTTGAGTGATATCTGAGTTTCATCTGAGTATAGGGTAACTGCCTCACTGTAAGTGTTAGTCGCTAACTCCTGAATAACAGTTAACTGTCTCAGTCAGACTGCATTAGCAATCTCCATAAGGCACGTAACTATCATCACTTACCTACCCACACAGAAATCTTCTGTTAATGAAAAGGACCTACTACAGATACATGCATCTACAAGATGGGTAGGCAGGAACCATACCCACCTACGTACCGATTATACATGTGCTGCTACACAGATTGGGAGGCCACAAAACCTTTTAGTTTCATCTCACCTTGTTTTGGTGCCAATTAATTCACTATCTCAAGGTAACTTTTTTCCAAACTATCGAAAGCAACGGATATTTTTTTTGCATCGGTTTCATCAGGAATTTTAACATTTGACAATATTTTCAAGAATTCTTCGTCCGATAACTCGTCGTCATAACTTACTTCTTCAAAGTAGTGCGTCTTCGCCAAAATAAGAAACTCACTGAATTTTTCCATCATGCCTTCTGCTTCAATTTGCATAATAATTTGACCACCTTCTTCAGTTGTGGGGTCTGGCACATTTAAAAATTGGAATTCGTCATACACTAGGTTGAAGTCATCGAAATAAATACCCATCGATAAATCAACAATATAGAATATCTCTGAGTCTAAAGCGTTAAAATAACCCAAAAAATTCGCCATTCTATTATCTCTCAAGTCTGCAAATGTTGGGTTATAAGAGATAAATGTCACATCATCCTGAGTATATTCGTCATCGCTAGCAAGGGTAAATTGGTAAGTCACGTACGGACGAACGACTCCAACGTTATCTAAATTTATTGCACCATTACCGTAATCAATCCATCCGTCTCCAAGTTTGAAAAGGTTCGCACTACACGGATGAGGCGTTGAAACAGTAAAAATCAAGAGGGCGAGGTAGATTACTTTAAACCTGAGTTTATTCATATGTGTCATAGTTGTCTCCGCTCTGTTATGCCCTAGTTAGCTTATACATTGATTGAATGTTGTGTATCCATCAAAAAATTTTCATTTTTTCAGGTGTCATCCATTAACATTCGAGCAAAAGCGTTCCTGATTGACGCATTAGATTTGTTGCATCCAAACAATATTTACCGGCCACCGTAAGTGACCACACTTTTTACTCACTTAATTGCCATTAAAGACAACATAATTGGTTACCTAACTCCCCTCCCAATCTGTGTAACAGCACATGTATAATCAGTACGTAGGTGGGTATGGTTCCTGCCTACCCATCTTTTGGATGCATCGCCTCTGTCAGGCATAAATTTACCACTGAAGGCGTTAATGCCTTCTACTCCATTCTCACGCATCGTTAGGCTATAATGGCTCTTACAGAACCGAACAAGCGCTTTACAGTGCTAACCGTCATTCCCTGTTCGAGACACTAGTCACAGAACTAGGCAGCTTCTGACGAGGAGTACGAAGTTATGGGTCTGTTGCCTATGGCCCCTGCGACGTATTCAGCATTGCGCCGTGCCGTTCTTTTAAATGTCCTTTCTTTCTTTCCATCAATTGAAAGATAAAGTTCAACCGCTTCCATAATGGATGGAGAAGCGTTGTTTGTACTATCAACCTCAACTAGATGAATGGCAGGTATGTCCATCTGCTAAAGACGAAGGCTTAGCCAATAGTCTTCCAGCCTTTGAGACACGCTATGCGCAGTTCTCAATGCAGCATTGAACGACTTGGTTCTGAGACTGAATGAGCTGCGCGGGGACGCATAATGCTGTCTCATATCCAGCGGCACTCTCCGTACGTAATAGTAAATTTCATTTGATGCGATGGGGCTAGGCAATGTGCTTGTAAATGATGTGAAGCAGCAGACTGCTCCGCTGCTGTCAGAGGCTTTAGATGGATCAAGCAATGATCACCTTGGATCCAACCTGTACTGTGATGAGTGTGGTTATAAACTGCCGGCGATCTGGGTAGTTCAAGACGCGGCTTCAGCAACTATCATTGATGAGTCACTATTGATGGGGTGCGAGACCAGACGGACAAAACAATATGACGCCACCCCCTACATGGTGAATTCCTGTTGCACCCGCTAGCATGATATGCAACATCAGGCATAGCGATTGTTGCTAGTGGTAGCACGGGCTCGCATCATCAGAACCATTAGAAGCAGCAGTGGCGGTGATGGACCATGACGCATCACGGTAAACATTGCGCTGCTCGTTCCAAGACCGGGTTAA
>CACCQD010000061.1 GCA_902547925.1 uncultured SAR116 cluster alpha proteobacterium
TCAAATTTTTATTTGATTTCCGTAACATTGAGGCTCCCATCATAAGTTACAAATGTTTCGTAATATTCATTCCAGTAAATAGCTGAGAAGCATGGGTCAGCACCTGAATAGTCGCTAGAATTCACTGTTTTACAATATGACCCATGGTGCCAAAACAATATCAATGTGTGTTTTCCCACATTGTGGAATGTTGGCCTTGAATTTGGCCCCCTAAATATCCTGTCTCCAATTATGAGATAAGTCGGGCTTCCGCTAGAACCTGTCCAAGGATTTCCATAACCCGGACACTTAAAATCCGCTATCACAACAGTTAAATCCGTATCGCCTTGAATGAGTATGGTGGAAATAATACTCTCTACGTCAATTACTAGTGACTGGTTGTTCTTCCCATCCTGATACTCCGCACATGTCTTTTCGTAATCTCCTATAATACTCGCAACGCCGGATTTATTGTCAGTCGGAACCTTACTTAAAATAGTCAAAAATTCATCAGCGACAGATTGAGAAAATGCCATTATGCCTTGCACAAAAATCAACAAAGATAAGGCTTTTATTCTAAGCCCCATATTCATCTCCTAAATATCAGCAACTGCACCAATCGCCATAATCCTCTGAACAGGATTATCCTTAGCAAACAGAATTTCCTCTTGTTCCACTGGCGGTACTCAGGTGGTCCGCTGGCTATCTCTTCAACGATTAACTATAAAACTCCTTGCCGTCAAATTGGATAAAGTTGTTAACCAATTTCCTTACCCAAATAGCCGCATCCAAGAGTTTCCAACCCCGCAGCCCCTGCTAAACGCATTCCGGTGTCACTGATGAGAGCAAGTAGCCATCGCATTTCATCATCTTCACGCACACAGGCTTGCTGCAGCTTGATTAGCCGGTCTTTGGGTATTGGCTGTCTGTCTTGGCCATCATCTCTTTCAGGCATAAAGGTCTTGGCAAAGCCATTGCTGCCTTCAATACCATGCTCAAGCTTAACAAGGTTGATGATGGACCTGACTGACCCGAAAATGCGCTTAACACTGCCTAGAGCCAAACCTTTATCAAACAGGTAATCACGGAAAGCAGCGGCGTCAGAGGATGAGTTTGAAGTGATGGGTCTATTGCCTAATGCCTCTGCTACATATCGTCCATTGCGCCTAGCAGCACGAATAAAAGTCTGACTGTCATTGCTGGCTTTTAGACGAAGGTAAATATCAACAGCTTCCATCATGTTTGAGCTGCTATCCTCTGTATCTTCCTTGTCACCAATGACCAGATGTGATGCTGGTGCATCCATCTGCTACAATCTGAGACCATGCCAGTAGCCATCTAGCCTCTGACTAATGGACTTGGCAGAACGTGCAGCAGTAGCTTCTGACTTGGTACGAAGGCTGATACTGACCCTATCACTACGATAGTGTTGCCTTACATCAGAAGGCACTCTTCTGACGAAGTGATAAACACCAAAACGGACACGGATATGAGAGGAACTATTGTACGTCATTCTGTACGTCACCTGACCTGTTAGCACAATTAATGCCCACATATCAGTCAGGGACAAGAAGAAGTGGTGCTGGTGGAGAGACTCGAACTCCCAACCGCCCGATTACAAATCGGGTGCTCTACCAATTGAGCCACACCAGCGCTTCGCTGCGTTTTACCAGAGTTATGGCCAGCGTCAATAGCTTTGACCTTCTTTTCAAAAAATTTGCGCTTTGTTTGCTTGCCAGAAAGCTCAGCCCGTCCCCCACCATTATGCCGGCCCCTTGCCATCCGTTGGCGACGGCTGGCTGTAGGCCGCCTTGATCATCGCGGCAAGCTCCTGTACCAGTGTGTTTCTGGCGTCATCACGCATATATAAAAAGACACTACACTTCGGTAAAGTCGGGAGTCCAGCCTCTGCTTGCACGTCGATCCAGTCAGATTGCTGCGAGCCACGCAGAGCACAGACGATGGCAATGTCGGCGCTGATAAAAGCACTGAACGCCGTAAAACCAGTTGAATCAATGGCATATTCCCAAGGGATGCCCTCAGCATCGAGAGCGGCCATCCCCGATTGCCAGAAAATATATTTGGCATCAAAAGAGATTGGTAGGGGGCGCCGCCTCCAGACCTTGCCACCATTTACGCCTTACCAGACAAGAGGCTCAAAACACCGTAGGTCTCCAGTGCCGGCTTTTAGCAATTCCGTTGTCAGGATAATGTCGGGAATGCCTGCTTCAAATCTTTCTTTCAAATAACCGGTATGTGATGATTTCAACCTGACCTTCCCGCGCGGGTAGGCGGGATTGAATTCACGCAGGATGTTTGGGATATGCGGATAGATGATGTCTTAGGGAACACCAAATGTGACCTCTCCTTCAAATTGTGAACATGTCAGGCGGCCCCACGCCCCCTCATTCAGACCCAACATGCGCCTGCATACGCCAACAGCTGCTCTCCCTGTCCAGTCAGTTCA
>CACCQD010000062.1 GCA_902547925.1 uncultured SAR116 cluster alpha proteobacterium
TCGCTAAAGCTGGCACAAGGAAAATGCTTATCCAGACGAGGAACTGCCACTGCAGATCAAGGGTGGCCAAATTTGATTCCAAAAAATTGCCAATGAAGAAAACGCCGCTAATTAAAAACAGCAGAAAGCCACAAATAAACACCGGCATTGTTGAGGAATAAGCATGCTGTCTTAATTCGTGTAGCAGCACCCCCCAAATCATTCCCATTACCGTGCGTCGATGCCCATGTGGTGTAAACAAGCTAGCCATCTAAAGAAGCCTTTTCTTCTGAAGCGCTAAGAAGCATTTTCACCTTTGGCTCCAATCGGCCTTTTTCACTCAAGAAGTCAACGGTAGGCCCAGATCCAAGTATCTGGCCACGATCCATGATGATCACCCTCTTGCACATTAACTCAGCCTCCTCAAGAATATGCGTCGACATCAAAATAGTTTTGTTGACAGCCATATCCATCAAGAAGGCGCGAATTGATGATTTTTGAATAGGGTCAAGGCCATCTGTAGGTTCATCCAAAAATAACACCGGTGGATCAGTTAGCAGGGTTTGTGCCACCCACGTACGCTGTCGCCAACCCTTGGACAACTGCCCAAGCTGTGTGGTCAGCACCTCCGCCAGTGACAAAGCGTCCACAATTCGGTCAATTGCCTTTTCAGCCTCAAGGGAAAACAGTCCCTTTGCATTCGCCACAAAACGGAGGAATTCCAAGACGTGGAGTTCACCAAAACCACCAGCCGACTCAGGGAGATAGCCTATTTGTGTCTGAGCGTGAAGTCTGTCAGTCACAACCGAATGGCCGTTCACCTCTGCATCGCCTGTGTCGGGTGTCAGAGTGCCGGTCAACATCTTGATAAGAGTAGATTTTCCTGCCCCGTTGGCTCCTAAAAGCCCAACAATTTCACCGCTCCCCACTGTCAGAGATAAATCGACTACGGCTTTTTTCGATCCAAAGGTTTTATTAAGGAGCCTAGCATTAATGGTCATTACGTTACCTGCACAATAAAAGTGCCATTAGCTTGGATCACAAATCTACAACAAATCCCGCGACAATGAATAAAAAAACACTAACGCCCATCAGCCCATAACCGAATTTATTAACTAATTGCACCCATGGAGGCTTGTTATCAGTTTGCGTGTCACGAGCATCACCAGAAAATTTCTCTCCTTCTAATCCCTTCTTAGAAAAGACATAAGGCAGACAAGTAAAAAGAGCGCCAATTACAGCAATGCCAACAACAACAGGTTTGGCAGATAGCAACTTGAGAAGTTCGATGGGGTCCAATTTAATTCCAGCAATCTTGTTTTTACGCCTAGCAAGCCTGAAACCGGTCCCAATAGACTATTTTAAAACTGCAAAGCTTTTCATGGCTTCGTCGTGAAGCAATTCCATAGCCTCACCTTTATACTCGAATGCTTCCGCAGACGTCAGCATTTTATAATCGCGCGGTCTGGGTAATTTGATCTTCAAAACCTTTTGCACAGTCGTAGGTTTGTTGGACAGAACGACTAAATTATCAGCCAGAAAAATAGCTTCATCAATTTCTGATGTTACAAAAATATTTGTTTTTTTATTTTCTTCGAATAATTCAAGAAAGAACTCCTGCATCAAGCTTCGTGACATAGCGTCCAAACCTCGAAAAGGTTCATCCATGATCATCACTGTTGGCTCGTTGATCAAGGCACGAGCAAGCTCAGCTCTCCGCTGCATACCGCCAGATAATTGGATGGGATACTTGTGGATGAACTCTCCCAAGCCAACTTTTACGAGTAACGCTTCCGCCTCATCTTTAAGGGCCTTTCCGGACTTGTCACCACGCATCTTTGGTCCAAAGGTTACGTTTTCAAATGTTGTCTGCCATGGAATTAATGCCGTCTCTTGAAATACAACCATGCGGTCCTTTGCCGGCCCTTGAATAACCTCTCCATCCACTAAAACCTGGCCCGTATCAGGTCGTTCAAAGCCAGCCATCAGATTTACAAGCGTAGATTTTCCACATCCAGACGGCCCTACGATTACGGTGAGTTCACCAGCCGGAAAGTCAATGGAAATATCTTTTAGCACATTATCAGAGAGCCACTCCTCTCCATATGACTTGGAGACGTCACGTAAAGTAACGCTGGAAGCATTATTCACACCGCTATTCTTTTTTTTATCCGAAGACTTTGCGGTATCTCGCACACTCATCTCAAGCTCCTACTGCTATTAAAATTCGATCATTAGATAAAATTCACAGGCCCTTTATCTAGAAAAGTCGCTTCCATGGCATCAGCAAGTAACCAATTTTTCTGATTGCGCTGGAGGACAAGTAACCGGCAATACCTATCGAAATCATGCCAACAACAATCTGCTCTAGTGAACCACCCATGTAGGAGTTCCATATAAAGAAACCCAATCCTCCGCCTCCTTG
>CACCQD010000063.1 GCA_902547925.1 uncultured SAR116 cluster alpha proteobacterium
CCGGCGTGTTGGATAGGAAATATTCAGATTTGTGATTTCTAGTAAATCCATCAATTTATCTCCGGGTTGCCATCAATTTATCTTCGGATTGAGTGTGTCGCGCATCCAGTCACCCAGCAAATTTATGGAAAAAGCGAGGATGACAAGAAAGAATGAGGGGAAAAAGCTGATCCACCATTCACCGGAAAACAGGAAATCATTGCCAAGCCTGATCAGTGTGCCAAGCGATGGGGTGGTCGGCGGGACGCCAACGCCAAGAAAGCTGAGCGTCGATTCGGCCAGAATGGCTAGGGCAAGGCCGATCGTGCCGATCACCAATATCGGCCGCAGAATGTTTGGCAGAATATGTTTGAACATGATCAGCCTGTTCGGAAGGCCGATGATCCGCGCAGCTGAGATATAATCCTTGTTCTTTTCAACCAGCGTTGCGCCACGCGCCACCCGGGCAAATTGCGGCCATTCCGAAATGCCAATGGCAAAAATCAGTACATAGATGGCCACCGCATCATGCAGCTCACGCGAGATGATGCCGCGCACAACCCCATCGACCAGCAACGCCATCAGAATGCTTGGAATGGTAAGCTGCACATCGGCAAGACGCATGATGACAGTTTCGTAACGCCCGCCGAAATAACCTGCGGTGAGGCCCAGTGAGACGCCAAAAATGACGCTGAACAGGATCGCGGAAAAGCCAACTATAAGGGATATCCGTGTGCCATAGAGAATGGCAGAGAGAAGATCGCGCCCCTGTCCGTCAGTACCGAACAGGAAAACCATACTACCATCTTCTGCCCAGAAAGGCGGTGTGAAGGCATCCATCAATGACAGTGACGCCGGCGTGAAGGGATCGTGCGGTGCCACAAACTCACACAGAAATGATGTCAGCAGGATCACCACAAGCAGACAGCTTGAGATCAGCGCTGTTGGCGAATGAACGAAGCTATGAAAAATATCACTGTCCCTGATCCGGTGGATCAGGCCTGCGGAACGATCAGCCATCTCGGTTTTCACTCTTTGTTCGCAGACGCGGATCGATCAGGAAATACAGAATGTCGACAATGAAATTGATCGCCACAAACACAAGCGCGATGAAAACCAGATAGGCCGACATGATTGGAATATCGACAAATTTGACCGCCTGAATGAAGAGAAAACCCATCCCCGGCCATTGGAAAACAGTCTCGGTGATGATCGAAAACGCAACCAGAGTACCAATATTAATCCCGGCGATTGTGACCACCGGGATCAGGCTGTTGCGCAAGGCATGACCGAAATAGATGCTGCGATTGCTGATGCCGCGTGCGCGCGCAAATTTGATATAGTCCGTTTGCAGGATTTCCATGATTTCGGCCCGCACAAGACGAATGATATAGGTCATTTGGAATAGGCTGAGGGTCAGTGAAGGCAGGATCAGTGCTTTGAGCCCCGATGCCGTCAAAAGCCCCGAGCTCCAAAACCCGACTTGCACAACCTCGCCGCGTCCAAAGGAGGGCAGAACGCCCAATATCACCGCAAAGATATAGATAAATAGAATGCCGATGACAAATGTTGGCAACGACACACCGGCCAGCGAGACAAACAGGATGATGTTGCTCAGGACGCCTGTCCGGTTAATCCCAGTATAGACGCCGAGAAACACCCCAAAACCGAGCGCCAGAATGCTGGAAGCAATCACCAGCTCCAGCGTTGCCGGCATCCGCTCGGCGATCAATTCCGAAACTGGGCGCCGCAATTGATAGGATTTTCCAAAATTGAACTGCGCGGCATTTACCGCGAACCGTCCAAACTGGATATGGATGGGGTCGTTCAGCCCCAGTGTCTCGCGCAGCTCCGCCCGTTCCTCGTTGGAAGTTTCCTCGCCGACCATATTGTTGATCGGATCGCCGACAAAATTGAACAGCGAAAAGGACAGCAGCGCGACACACAGCATCACACCGACGGACTGCATAATGCGTTTGAGAAAATAGTTTAACAAAATCGAACCTTGGATGCACAACCCCCCATCGCTCAGAGCAATGGGGGGCTGTTACAATTCAGTTCACAGTCGCGAAGCGGAACAGGGGTTCGTTATTCGGACGGATTGGCACATCTACATTGGACTTCGACGCCCATGAGATGACCTGATGATGCAGCGGCAGATAGGAGATATCGGCCTTGACGATTTTCCATGCCTCTGCAATGGCGGCATTACGTTTTGCTGGGTCAACCTCGACAACCATTGTCTTGATCAACTCATCAACGCGGGCATTGTCGAAACCGACCTTGTTCCAGCTACCCTTTGAATCATACAGGAAGCTGAAGACATAGTGGCTGTCCAGTGTCGGGACACCCCAGCCCAGCATGTAGAAATCGCTGAGACCGTTTTTCAGATCTTGGAAATGCGT
>CACCQD010000064.1 GCA_902547925.1 uncultured SAR116 cluster alpha proteobacterium
GCGCATTCTTGCAGATATACATGGATTGCAGTAACTGCGGCGCGGTGAACAGCTTTTCTGCGACTATGCGCATCTGTGGCGCCCGTGAAAAAGCGGAAAATTCGCTGTCCAGATCGTGCAGATTATGCCCGATTTTGTTGACCGCCTCGCGCATTGGCACGCGCAGCTGGCCCGCCTCGTCGAGCGCACCCTCCTCCAGAAAGAACCGGATCTTGTCGCCGGATGTCCGGAAATAATCGGCCTTTGCATGCGCCTGACCGGCGGCTCTGAAAACCACCAGATCCTCGTCTGCCCGATGATTATCCATCAACCCAATGGCATAGGCTTTCAGAGCATCACATTGGTCTGCGGCGAAAAAATCATCGATGATCAGATAGCCATCTTCGGCAAAGGCGGCGCACATGTCGTCGCCCATCTCGCCATGCCAGACAAAGTGGCGCGGCGTTGCTGCTGTTTCCTTCAGCCTATCGGCCATGTCCCCCTGTTTCATTTCAGGTTGTCTCCACTCTGGTTGTCTCGCATCTGCTCTCCCCCAGCCGGGCTCCATGCTCTACGGGGCAAGATCGCGGACCCGCATCATTGACAGCAACGTTCCCTCATCCGGCTCGATCTCCCCAAGCCGGTCGACAGGAAAGCCCACATCGGCGACACAGCTTGTTGGGAAGTAGGACAGGTTTCTGTCGGTATGACGCTCACCAACCATGTGATTCAACGTCACCACAAGACCGGGATTATGGCCGATGATCATCACACTCCGCACGGCGCTGGCCTTCTCGGCGACAAGCATTGACAGCCCAGTTGCGCTCGCCTCATAGATGCCGTCACAGACAATCTGCTCGGTATCAGGCCAGCCTTGGCTTGCGATCTTCAGTGTTTCCATTGTACGTGCCGCCGGCGATACAAGAATCATCTCCGGCAACATGTTCTGCGCTGCTAGAAATGCGCCCATCTGCGCGGCATTTATCCGGCCCTTGCCGGAAAGCCGCCGATCAAAATCCGCAAGATTGGCGGACGGCGGCTCTGCTTTGCTGTGTCTGAACAGGGTGATACGCGCCATGATGTAGAGTTTAATCCTGCTGTGAAAAAGTCAAAAAAGAGTCGATCTTGCAGTGCAACAGTGGCACGGAATGCGCTGCAAGACAATCATCACGATCACCCCCGAAATATCCCCAATCTCCCCCGCAATCACTCTTGTCGTCACTCCCAAACTACCTCACGCACTCCGCTCACACCCATCCGCATTGCAAAAGACGCGCTCCCCCGCCCTCATCGGGCAAATGGCACTGCGCGCGCTTTGTTTTTCGATAGCCCTGTAGTATCACTGTCATCAATGCGATGATCATAGACAACCGCATCAATGCCTGATGTGAAACGCATCTGCCCGTGTCACCTGTCAACCGCCGATCCCCCAAGCGAGGTCCGGAGTCATATATGCCCACAAAACCATCCACTTCTGCCACAAATACTCATGCCAATACTGATGCCAGCAACCATAATTTCATTGACGCGATTGGCAACACGCCGCTGATCCGGTTGCGCGCCGTCTCCGAGATGACCGGCTGCGAAATCTATGGCAAAGCAGAATTTATGAATCCGGGTGGCTCGGTCAAGGACCGCGCGGCACTGGCCATTATTGAGGATGCAGAGGTCAGCGGCCAGCTTACACCTGGCGGTCTGATTGTCGAGGGCACCGCCGGCAATACAGGCATCGGGCTGACCATGGTCGGCAATGCCAAGGGCTATCGCTCGGTTATTGTCATGCCCGAAACCCAAAGTCAGGAAAAAAAGGACTCGCTGCGCATCTACGGCGCTGATTTGCGGCTTGTTCCGGCGAAGCCCTACAAGGACCCGGGCAATTATGTCCGTTATTCCGAAACACTCGCGGCTGAACTCGCGGCGACGCATGATGGAGGCGTGATCTGGGCCAACCAGTTTGACAATACCGCCAACATGCAAGGCCATTACCGCAGCACCGGCCCTGAAATCTGGCAGCAAACAAATGGCCGCATTGATGGCTTCATCTGCGCCGTTGGTTCGGGTGGCACGATTGCCGGCGTTGGCCGCTATCTCAAGGAACAGAGCGCAGCCGTCAAAATCGGCCTTGCTGACCCTGATGGGTCTGGCCTTTATCATTATTACCGCTATGGCGAGATCAAGGCCGAGGGCGACTCAATTTCCGAGGGCATCGGTCAGGGGCGGATCACCGCCAATCTGGCTGAGGCAAAGATCGACATGGCCTTTCGCCTGTCCGATTTTGAGGCTTTGCCGCTGATCTATGATCTGATGCGCAATGAAGGACTGTATCTTGGGGGCTCGACGGCGATCAATGTTGCAGGGGCGTTAG
>CACCQD010000065.1 GCA_902547925.1 uncultured SAR116 cluster alpha proteobacterium
GTTCTAGTATCTGTGGAGACTGGAAGGCACCTGCGCTCAGGATCACGGATCTGTGTGTTCTGATCTGACGGTTGCCCGCCTCAGAGGTAAACCGTACGCCGATGACATGTTTGTTCTGCGCGTCGGGATCAGCAAAAATCACGCCCGTAACACGGGCTTTGGTGATTACCCTCAAATTTTTGCGGCTGCGTGCAGGTTGCAGATAGGCTTTCTTCGCTGAAAACCGCAGGCCATTTTTCTGTGTGACTTGATAATATCCAAAGCCATCCTGATCACCGCTGTTGTAATCAGCGTTTTTGGGATAGCCACAGCTCTGTGCGGCTTCAATCACTTTGTCCAGGGCAAAATAGGTGTTGCGGACATTGGCGACATTCAACGGTCCACCAGAGCCACGTGTTGTCGTTTCTGCCGTAACGAATTCACAATTCTCTGCATTGCGGAAGAAGGGCAACACATCATCATAGCTCCAACCATGATTGCCGCGTTGTGACCAACCGTCATAATCGGCAGGCTGACCGCGCACATAGAGCATGGCATTGATTGCTGATGATCCTCCAAGCACTTTGCCACGGGGCATTGTCAGCGCCCGGTTGGCTGTGCCGGCTTCGGGCTCGGTCTCAAACATCCAGTTGACAGCGGGATTCACCATGGTTTTGACATAGCCGGCGGGGACATGGATCAGTGGATGATTGTCCTCACCACCAGCTTCAAGCAGAACAACGCTTGTTTTAGGGTCCTCAGACAGACGTGCGGCGAGAACACACCCTGCAGATCCTCCGCCAATTATGACATAATCAACGGTTTGCTCGAACTCCATGACACCCTCAATTACTGTAATCTAAGCGCCTGATGTTGCATAGATAATAAAGCTGACGCAACCTACATGTTGACGCTACTGTCCAGACTTCAATGTTCAAATGATGTGGCGTGACAATGGCGTTGGGGGAGGGCAAGGCAATTGAGGGCAGAGGATGGAAAAAAACGATGCTTTGGCAACCGGCCAGGACAGGATCTGCTTGCCGCCTATCATGACACTGAATGGGGCGTTCCCGTTTATGACGACAGGCTGCTTTTTGAGATGCTGACGCTAGAGGGCGCGCAGGCCGGGTTGAGTTGGGATACAGTTCTAAGGAAGCGCAAAGGATACAAGCGGGCATTTCTCGAGTTTGATGTGGCTGGCGTTGCGGTGATGACGGATGTGGCACTTGAGGCGTTGCGTGATAATCCGGAAATTATCCGCAACCGCCTGAAGATCTACAGCACGCGTTCAAACGCGCTCGGCGTGTTGGCCATCCAGCGTGAATTTGGCAGTTTTTCAAGTTATCTCTGGCGCTTTGTTGATGGCAGGCCGGTTGTCAATAATTTTGGCAATCTTAAGGACGTACCTGCTTCCACGCCGCTCAGTGACCAAATCTCCATAGATTTGAAGAAGCGTGGCTTCCGGTTTGTTGGTACAACGATCACCTATGCGTTTCTGCAGGGTGTTGGCCTCGTCAATGATCACGTCGGCTGGTGCTGGTGTTGTGGAAAATCATAAGTGATATCCCGCAGGTGCTTGGCCACTTCCTTGCGGTTGCCAATCTTACGCAGATCTTCGCTATCTATCGGTTTGCGCATTGTCAGCGATACCGTCGTTCCCATCAACTTGCAGATTTCACGGAACATCAATGAATATCCGAGTGTCTGGCTGAGTCGCCTCGCCGCCTGAAACAATACGGAGTTGCGGCCATCGAACAGAAAGGGGACGGTTACCGTGTTGCGATGCGTGGCCAATTTGGCTGCGAATGATTTCCACTCGATGTCGTAAGCATCGCCAACCAGTTTTGGTGCCAATGAGATCGTACCGGCTGGGAAGATGATCACTGCACCGTCATTTTTGAGATGCTGGGTGGCGGCGATCCGTGTTTCAAGATTCGTTGCAAGTGCCGCCTCGGTCTCATCAAAATCAATTGGCAGGATCATGTCCCTGGTAGCTGGCGCCTGACGCAGCACACGATGGGTAATGATTTTGTAATCAGAACGTACTTGTGACACGAGCGAACATAAAACCAGCCCGTCAATCACGCCATAGGGATGGTTGGCCACAGCGACTACTGGGCCGTTCGCCGGAATGAACGCCCCATCCTCTCTCGAGAGGTCAATGGTTATGCCAAGTCTGTCAAGCGCGTCAGACCAGAAATTTGCAGCCGGCAAGTCATCGTCGACATAGTCAAAATAAAGTTTGCGGATTTTTGGCTGTCCACTGATCTTCTCGACTGACCTGATGATGTGGCTCGCAATTGGCCCCATTTCTGCATCGGCAAACGAA
>CACCQD010000066.1 GCA_902547925.1 uncultured SAR116 cluster alpha proteobacterium
GGCTTCTGCGAATCAACATCTGGGCATTTGACATGCACAAGGATACGATCAAGAAGCGGGTTAAGGTTAACCCGATCATGCTCCAGGTCCTCGACACACCATCCATCTCGACCCGAGGCATAGAGGATTGGAAAGTCCAACTGTTCTTCATTGGCATCAAGAGCAACGAACAAATCAAAAACCTCATCCACAACCTCTTCGGCCCGGCTATCACTGCGATCAATCTTGTTGATAATGACCATTGGACGCAAACCCTGTTTCAGCGCTTTTCCTAGGACAAATTTGGTCTGAGGCATTGGTCCTTCAGCTGCATCTGTCAGTAGGATTACACCATCCGCCATATCGAGGACGCGTTCAACCTCACCACCAAAATCGGCGTGGCCCGGCGTATCAATGATGTTAATCCGAACATCTCTCCACTGCACCGAAGTGGGCTTTGCCAGAATTGTAATGCCACGCTCCTTCTCGAGATCGCCCGAATCCATTACGCGTTCATCGACGCACTGATTTTCACGAAAGGTGCCAGACTGTTTCATGATGCTGTCGATCAGTGTGGTTTTCCCATGGTCAACATGGGCAATGATCGCAATATTGCGCAATTCCTGGGTCATCATCAATTCTCTTAGGATTGGTGCGTGAATTTTGTCGCGTCGCATTCCTACTGGCAAACCAAGTCAAGGGAAAGCATTAATTTTCAAAATCATTCTACATTGTCTATTTTACGTGCCACAAACACGCATGTAACAGCCAATACCGCACAGATATTCATCGCAACAATCATGGTAAATGAATGGTAGAACTGAAAATGACCGACTAGCCAGGTAATAATCGCAGCGAAGCCAATTTGAAGGAATCCCGAGAGACCGGATGCTGCGCCAGACAAGCGCGGCACGACACCCATAATCATTGCTGCAGCGTTGGGCATCACCAGCCCATTGGCGATTGCGACGCCAAACATTGGCAAAAAAACACTTAGCGGATGGTCAATGTCCAATAGAAGCCATTGTGTCAACACTGATAAGATAGCTAAAAAAGTCCCACACTGAACGAAACGGTAAAGCCCAACCTTACCTGAAAAACGCGCAGACAAGAGATTGCCAA
Organism: uncultured SAR116 cluster alpha proteobacterium; assembly: GCA_902547925.1. Classification (GTDB taxonomy): domain Bacteria; phylum Pseudomonadota; class Alphaproteobacteria; order Puniceispirillales; family Puniceispirillaceae; genus MED-G116. The sequence goes on from CACCQD010000066.1 coordinate 1,102, forward strand.
ACATAAAACAGAGGCTCGCGATAACAAAATAGGCACCATATTCGATTTCTGACTTGCCCATTTCTTCAACCACAAGAAAAGCGGCACCAGCAAGAAATGCGAAATAAACAGCCGAGGTAAAAACCCATGCTCCGCATATCGACAAAAAGTCCCAATTTTTTAATAATGGAATGCCTTCGAAAAGCCCTTGTGGCTTTTGACGCTGACTGCTTCCAAGCCACCTGGTCTCTGGAAGTGATTTCAAAACCCAAAAAAATACGATTAGGCTGGCAAAAAAAAGAAGCGAGAAGATGTTTTGCCATCCGATTGTTTCTGATACAAAGCCAGCAAAAATAGGCGCAATCATTGGACCCAACACCATAGCAATAGTCATATATCCAATTAGGCTGGCCGACCGTGCTTTACCGTATACGTCAAATAGCAGTACACGTGTTAAAACTTGTCCTGCTGCTGCACCCATCGCTTGGAACGTCCTACCCATTAACATAAATTCAAGTTCCATAGCCTGCCAACAAATAAGGCTACCAATCACATAACTTGCCAAGCCAGCGACCAGAACAGGCTTCCTACCAAAGCGGTCTGATAAAGGCCCCAGTGTGAGCTGTGCGAATGCAAACGCAATAAAGTACATGCTTAACACCAATTGAGCTGAGCCGTACTCTCGTGCAAAACTTGCGGAAATTGCGGGTATCAATGGGACGACGACAAGCATCGAGAATGGCCCAAGGGCCGAAAGAATGACTAGCAGCAAAATGGGCAATCGGATTTTTTGCTCGGCAATGCGCCCATCACCACAGGCCAAATTTTTTTTGAACATGTAAAACAGCCGAACAAACAGTGCATAATAGTCGTCAACGTGTCGGCGCGAACAACCACTTCAGAGCATAGGCGCCAACGACCGCTGCCGCAAGCTGGGCAACAATAAAACCAAGCGCATGTTCTGGATAAATGCCCGAAAAGGTATTTGTGAAGGAACGCGCAACGGTTACAGCCGGATTAGCAAAACTAGTCGAAGCAGTAAACCAATAGGCGGCAGTAATATAAAGACCCACCATCATCGGCACGGCCTTTGCCCGCCA